>CAZFSQ010000064.1:0-8746 GCA_964521975.1 uncultured Oligoflexales bacterium
TTCTGTCAAACAACCTGTCTCTAGTAATCCTATTCACGATCACTTACTCGTAGGAACCTTTTGGTTTAAAACCGCACAAATTTTAAAAGATGCTATTGAACAACTGATCGAAAAAAATATTCGCGTCAATAATGAATTATATTTAGACTCGGCCCTTTCGCTTATGTGCCTACAAAATAAAATAGTACGAATGATTCCCCTAGACGGTTATATTGGGTGGGGTGATCCTGATTCTTTAGCCGCAGCCCTTTATTGGGAAGAAGTTTTTTCAGGAGAGCGAATTGCGATTCGTCCTCGTTTTCCAGAAATTTAAGGAGAAATAATTTTATGCTAGAATTTGAACTGATACTTCCCTGTTACAATGAATCCAAGTCGATTGAAAATATTTTAAGACGCACCATTTATGCTGCTAAAGAATTTAACTGTGATCCTTCACGTTTTCAATTAGTCTTAGTTGAAAATGGGAGCCAAGATAACTCATATCAGGTCATGGAACAATTTAAACAGTCTGAATTTTCTTCTTGGTTTCGTATCGTCCGCGTTGAAAAAAATCAAGGATATGGTTTTGGAATTTACACTGGACTTAAATCAACAACTTCACTTTATACAGGTTGGTCTCATGCTGATCAGCAATGTGACCCTAAAGATGCTTTCGTTGCTCTCCGAAAATTGAAAGAATTGCAATCCACGCAACCGAATACATTGGTCAAAGGTATTCGCCACGGAAGAAGTTCTAAAGAAAAAATGGTGAGTCGCGTTTTTGAATTGTTTGCTTATACAATAATCGGTTTAAGAACCTATGAAATTAACGCCCAACCCAAAGTGTTCCCTCGAAGTCTTCTTGATAAATGCATAAACCCACCCACATCATTTGCTTTTGATCTTTATGTTTTATATCAAGCAAAAAAAAATGGTTATACCATTGAAACGATACCTGTAGAATTTCCTCCACGAGTACATGGTTTTTCCAATTGGGCACACAACTTTTTTAGTCGTTACAAAACCATATTAGGCATGATTCGCTACATGAAAGAATTGGTTAAAACGGAAGGTAGAATTTAATTTTGCAAATAATTAAGAATAAACTTTTTTTATTAGGACTTTTCATTCGCCTTCCTCTGCTTTTTATTCCTGGTTCATCTTATTTAAATGAATTATTTATTCCATTTTTAGATCAAAGTATTCAGAATGGTTTATGGACAAATAATCCGTGGGAACTTTCACCACCGCATTTTTTTCCTTACGGAAGTTTTCTATTTTCTATTCTAGCAATTCCCCGATGGACCGCTTTTCAATTGATGGGTGATCTAGCATTAGGCGTAACTCCCCTAGGATTATTTTTAGTTAAATCTCCTTTGCTTATTTTTGATTTGTTACTTTTTCAATCATTGCAAAGAATGATTCCTAATTCATCACGTCAAATGAATTGGTTCTATTGGCTAAACCCAATAGCTATTTATATTTCTTATCTTCATGGTCAACTCGATATCGTCATGGTTACGTTAGTTGTTGTAAGTCTCGAAGCGATGATAAAAAAACGAATTTTTATGTCCGCAGTTTTTTTAGCACTTGCCACCTCATCAAAAGCATTACCTCTCATTCTAATACCATTTATTTTTGCTTATATTTGGAATCATTCCTTCATACATAAAGCCATTCATAATATTTTAGCTTGGTCTCTAACCTACATATCTATCGTCTTTGTAGGATTTTTACCTCTTATCAAAGCCAAACAAATGTGGTTTGCATCGTTTGCTAATCCTGAAGCTCAGCGTTTATTTAGTTTTAAAATTTCATTGGATCAAGGCGATGGGGTTTTATATGTCGGACTTTTGATTGTCTTAGGGGTTTTGGGAAGACTTTGTCTATCATCTAAAATTACCCCTGAAGGTTTATTTCTAGGAGTTGGTTTATTATTTTCGAGTATTTTATTAGTCACAAACCCCATGCCTGGATGGTTTTTTTGGATTGTTCCTTTTATTGCCTATACTTATTCAAGAAATAAAAACTTTTCTTCTGGATTTTATCTCGCTCTTACATTTTTTTACTTTGTACATTTTTTATTTTTCCCCTACCTTCAGGATTCCAGTTTAACTATTTTAAAACCATTTACGCTCACACTTTTACAAACTTCATTGTTAGGTTTCATGTTAGCGGTATGGCATTCTGCACTGCGATGGGAAACTCCACTCACACGACGATCCCAACCTATGCTCATCGGGTTGGTGGGAAATTCTGGTTCTGGAAAAAATCATTTTTCAAAACTTATTTCTGATCTTACGGGTTTTAAATATACCCAATGTATAGAAGGCGATGATTACCACCGTTGGGAAAGAGGAGCAGAGCAATGGAAAACAGTGACACACCTCAATCCTCATGCTAATCAGCTAGAGCAATTAACCCAACACACATTTAATTTAAAAAAAGGTATGAGTATCGTTCAGCCTCATTATGACCATCATTCGGGTTTATTTACTTTACCAAGAGAAACAGTCCCCGCGAGAACCATTGTTGTCCAAGGATTACACTCGCTATATTCGCAAAGAATGCGAGATGTTTTAGATGTCAAAATTTTTCTCAAGCCTGATGAAAAAGTTCTTCACTACTGGAAAGCCCATCGTGATATTCACACTCGCGGTTATTCTTTAGAACATGTTTTAAAAAATATTGAGAAGAGAAAAGAAGATTCAGAAAAATTTATTTACCCACAAGAACAATTTGCTGACTGGATTATTGAGACAGTTTTTGAAAAAGATGAAGATATTTATTCTCTCATTTCACAAAAAGAATTATCCACACCTGATACGTATATGAAATACACATTACGCAATGAAGTTTTATTTCAAGAATTAGCCGAAGAAATCTCCAAAAATTCTAACACACGAATTCATGTGACCCCACTAGAGCAAGATTTTTCAAAACAGATGATTGAAATCCATGGTTCTCCAAGTCAAAAAGAAATTGAAGAAATAGGCTCCAGTTTTTTTAAAAATCTTCGTCAAACAACTCGCAATCGCAAAAGCCTTCGCTGGCGTGATGGAATTGAAGGCATTCATCAATTATTCTTATTGGCGTTTTTTGATTTGAAGCAATAATCTAAATTAAAGTCTATCCACCAATCTCATGCTCCACCCCATATTTCAGCGTCAATTCTTTTTTCGCAAAACTTCGGGTGTTCCAAAGTTCTACTAAAATATCTTTGCCACGTTTAAAATATTTTTGATGAATGGGAAGCCCACCCAATCGAATTAAAATTTCATCGCCATTTTGCGTTACTAAACCTTCTGCAACAGCACCATCATATCGTTCTGACCAAAAAAATAAACTTGCTGTGTAATATTTAACCCAATATTTATTTTTAATCAGATCTGGATAACCGCTTTTATCTCGAAGTCGCATCGTCAACCCTGTGCCTTCACCAAAAATCATTTCATACGGCACATTCACAATTTCTTTTTTAAGAATGGCTTGATTGATTTTGATATGAACTAAATTTCTTTCCTCTACTTTTTCGCGACTTATCTCATGATCCATCCAAGTTTCATCATCAAATAAAATATTGGGTTCATGTTTTTCATAAAATAATTTCACATTATAATTTTCAAAAGGCAAAATTTCTCTAGGAGCATTCCAATCTAAAGAAACAAAATGAATTTTGTGTTCTAAATATTCAAAGTAATTATCTTGAATAAACGTTCCAATATGAAACAAATTTGTTGCACCATTTTTCTCCTGCCAAATATTTTTTGAAATTTCGATCTCACTCTCTAAAATATCTTTAATCAAAACTGTTTTATTTGGAGTTGATCTAGGGATGGGGTCTAATTGATGAGCCAAAAAAGCATAACCACTTTGTCCGTCATAACCATCACGTCCATAATATCCGCTCACTCCACGATTACCCTTGGTGCAATAATAAGTCTGATCATTCACCACCCACGAATATTGTTGACAGTTACAACCGTCACCACCAAATCCACCATTTCCACCGCGACCACCTCGTCCACCCCGCGAAACAATTTTTATATTTTTTAATAGTTGTAAATCATCATAATACACCAAAACATTTCCACCATTACTTGCATGGCCACCCTCACCACCGTTTCCACCATTTCCCCCATTCGCACCTTGCAAATTATAATTTGCGTTAAACGGTTGCGTACAAAAACTCGCATCATAACCATTTTCTCCATGAAATCCGTCTTCACCATCAAATCCGTAAAGATCCAGCGATTGGAGCGTTTGACTAGCCGTCACCACTTCATCATTAACTTCTTGAGCATGTCGTCCTGAACGACCACTTCTGCCATTTTGTCCATCGTTGCCAAAGGTGTTAGCGAAAGTGAAAGAAAATTGAGTTAAGAATAAATAAATGAACATAAACTTTAAAACCATAAAAATACCTCCTCAAATTTCAAATAATAAAAATACCATTTTTTTTGATTTCACAAAGAATAGGTGAAATATTATTTTTATCAAACCAGTCTTTTAAACCAATGGGAACAACCTCGATATTCATCTTCAACTGATAGGCAATTTGATTAAGTAGACTTCCTTCTTTAAAACGGTCTCTGCCAAATTTTCTTGATAATACAGCGATATCAATATCACTGTTTTTATTAGCTCGCCCCTTAGCATGAGATCCAAACAAAATAACACCGTCAACAGGAACTTTATGTTTGATAAGTTCACGTCGTAGTACAATAGCTATTGTTTTGAAAACTGAGAAATCCATGTAATTAGTTCCTCTGCATGACTCAGATAAATTTGAGAAAATTTTTTAGTCGCTTTTTTTTGTAGCAAATTTTTTTCTTCAGGATAGCGGCACTCTAAATTAAATTCATTTATTTCAGATAATATTTTTTGTTGAGCTTCTGAGAGAGGAAGTGCAGCTTTTTCACTCAAATGCATCAAGTTATGTGTATAGGGAGCAAAATCTTTAAACTTTCTTACATAGGTTTCATTTAATTTTTTTTCCAAACAAAGATGAATAAAAAATAATCCTCCAGAATAACGATTTGTTTTATTAATAATATCCTTTGCAGTAAGAAAATCATTCTCAGAACTTTTTTTCCAATAAGAAATTAATTTTTTAATTTTTGAATCATCCATCTGATTCAATATTACCATATTCCTATTGCGTCATGTGATAATTTTTTAAAATTTTTAATCTAAAAATAAAGAGCAGATTATATATAATGGTTAACTTCGTGAACTAGAAAGTGACTCCAAATATCCCTTCACTTTTTCATCGTCAGTCGCACCTTCTTGTTCCGCAATTTTATCTTTGATGGTCCCCAAATTTTCACTGATTTTTTGTGCAGCTTCCTGATTAGAAACCCCAGCACCCCCAAGAACATCTATTGCAGACGTTAAACTGGAAAGCATTCCAATCGCATCTTCAATCGACATATTCAAAATTTCTTCAGGTGTCAATTTACCATCGCCATCGCCATCTACTTTTTTTACTCTCATGCTCGTCAACGCCGTTAAATAAATTGCCGCTTTATAATTATCTGAAACTGTTTTCTCGCTATCAGGGATACTGTCCATAATTTCAATCGCCTCATTCAGACCATCAATATTTTCATCCGTTGCATCAGGCAAAACAGAAAAGAGTGATGTTACATCTGATTTAGCTGCTGTATCTGCTTCTGCATCTTCACTCTCAGAATCCGCCATTTTTCTCCCGATAGAAATTAGATCTACACCGTACTTATGAGCTATCGCTGTTGCTTTGATTGAGAGCAATTGATAGTTATCGGGATCATCTTTTAAAGCATCATCTAAAGTATCAATAGCCTCATCATATTTTCTTTCCTCAATTTGTCGCGTAGCTTTTTCAGCAGGATCAGGTGTGTCGAGTAATTGAAATGTATTGCTTCCACAATTTACGAAGACAATGGCACATAATAAATGGATGAGTATAATTTTTTTCATATTTAGAACCCCGCCTTTATCCGACAAAAATATCGGGTATCTGGTCGCATTCCCACGGTTGACCCAAGTTCTTCGGTGTATGCTCCCGCATCAACTCTCAAGAACCACAAATCTATATAAGCACCGCCGGTTCCATATCCCTGACTAAGTCCACCCGTAAAACCCATAAAACCTCTAAACGTTAATTCACCTCCAAGATGAATTTTCTTATACATGTTTTTTTCTTCACTTGTACCTATATCATGCAACTCAAATAGCAATTTAAAACGACTGGTTTTTGTTCCTGGCTCAATCGAATACCCCACATTGATTCTTTGGTAGATAGGATCAAGCACTGTGGTTTTTTTAATAGGAACAATTTTTGTATTCCCAATATCCATAACAGTAAAACCAAAACTCGGTTTCAGACGAGAAGTTCCCCGCCACTGCAATCCAAAATCTCCACCCATCCCACTTCCATAACCAATAACATCGCTCTGATCTATATTATTGATAGAATCTGTATCCATTAAATTTACAGAAACCTCTCCCTGCCCACGATAAACATATTTTCCTGTTAGACCCATAAAAATACTTTTATCAAAAAACCCTTCCGCCAAACTAAAAGTTATTCCCTGATTCGCATGGGTTCTAAGTGCTACTGTTTCAACACCATTGGATTCTGGAGCTTTAGAAATTAAAATATCTGTTGCTGTTGCCGTAAAAGTTCCTAATGCCATACGTCTGAAAATAAATCCTGTAAAATTATAAAGACCTAGATGCTGGTTATTTCCAATTTGATTAACAAAGGCATCGACAGGACTTTTTCCTTCGACACTGACTTGCTTAGCTAGATCCTTGCTTGCACGCGATAATTCAACCATGGGAGAAAAGAGCACCGTTTCTTTATAGATCCCCGTTCCAACAGCGAGGCCAGCAGGATTATAGAAAATAGCCTCTTGATAATCTGCCGTACTAATCCCTGTATCACCTCGACCCAAAAAATAAGCACTCCGGTAAATGTGCTGCATCTCTTTTCCCATGACATTTTCAATTGGGAGAAGAAAAAAAAGAGCACCTCCCCATAAAAATCTTTTTACTGTCAAAAAATTAGACATCTGTTTGTTTTATCCTCATCACTCTATGGATAATGCCAACCGACATATCCTTTCGATGCATTCGGAAGAAACTTAAAAAAAATTAGGAGGAATTTGAAATAGCCTTTATTTTTGGTGCATTATAAAGGTGTTAGCCAGTTTATTAGATTGTAATAAATCTTGATAACCCATCCGGCCCCTCTCTTGCTTTAAGTAATGGCTGGAGGGTTTTAATATGAATAAAATAATTTTTCTTTTGACAATTTTTTCATTCACATCACAAATATTGCTAGCACAGTCGGCTAGTGAAATCGCAATCAAGAAAATTTCTTATCGTGGAAATGGATGTTTGCAAGACACTGCTGCCACGCTTATTACAGAAGACGAAAAAGCGATCATGCTTACCTTTAATAATTTTCAGGCTGAGATTCAAGGCAGAAGACCTGTGACCAAATCATGCACCATTGATTTAGACATAGATATTCCAGCTGGTTTTCGTATGGGTATTTTAGGAAGCGAAGTGAAGGGGTTTGCTAATCTTGATAGATATGTTTACGCTTTACAAACAATTTCTGTAGGTATTAATACTCGTTATCTTCATCCTATAGATGCTTTATTTCTTCGCGGAGTCTATGCCGATGATTATAGCAATAAGGTTAATGTCCCCGTAAGAAACATCCCTTGGTCCAAGTGCCGTGATCGAAAAATTAAATTAAGTATTAACACATCCCTTCAATTATGGAGTGCTACTCGCAATGGTCAAGGTCTAGTTACTGTAGATTCTTTTGAGGGAGATTTTGGTGAAAGTTTACGTTATCGCCTTGAACGATGTCGTTAAATAATTTCCACACTTGTCTCTAATCTTGATACACCGATAAATTGAAAATCAGGTGTAGGTATAGCTTTGAATAAAATCCCTCCTCTACGAAACGACCAAGGGTTACCTTGGAACCCAAAAAGAAAAAACTCAAAGTTTGTTTTTTTTAAAAAAAATTAATTATTTTTTTATCATCTTTTTTTCTTTGGGGTCCTGGGAACTACAAAATTACATTTTAATGAGCTTCTCTCTCTCCATCTTCACCACCCACGACCACGGTATCTTTAAACACTTGTAAATCTTTCAAATTAAACAAATCAGGATCTTTACTCGCACTCGCCATCAACCCAGGATCAAGTTGCAGAGCTTCTTTCAATTCCTGCATAGCTTCCTCTGTTTTATTCAAGAGGCTTAACATGCACGCAATATTATATCGAGCTGTCGCATCTTGTGGATCAATTTTTTCGGCATCACGAAAAGATTCCAATGCTTGATCATAATTTTTTAATTTATAGAACACCAATCCTTTTCCTAAATAATATTCACTGCGATAAGGATCTAACGTAATCGCTCCATCATAGGCTTCGATCGCTCGATCTGCTTCGTGAGTCTCTTCACTCAAGATTTCTCCTTTAAGAGCTAATGTCAATGCAGTTGCACCCCATTCTTGATTTAATGAATCAAGAAATTGCACAAGTTGCTTTTGCATTTTTAAATCCATATAACCATCACGAATAAATTTTAAATAAGATAGATCAAATTCATTTTCATCAGCACGCAATGCTAAACGAAACTCTTTTTGCGAAAGTTCTAGTTTTCCTAATTTTAAAAATAATTTTCCTAAATGTAGATGAAGCATTTCCATCTGCGTTGCATCAAGATTATTTTCATAACGCAATTCTTGAAATGCTCT
>CAZFSQ010000065.1:0-8547 GCA_964521975.1 uncultured Oligoflexales bacterium
TCCGTATGTTGTTTTAAATATGCGAATTATGGCTCGTATTGGTAAAGAAGCATTGCAAAAAATTGAGCGAGAAAAGAAATATGTCAAAGGGCTTCACTCCTTAGGTGATTTAAATCCTGATAGACGATTTGTGATGCATTTTCCTGAGGAAGCGATGATCCAAAGTATTGGTTCGGGTTATGGAGGTAACGCTCTTCTTGGAAAAAAATGTCATGCGTTAAGAATTGCAAGTTGGCAAGCAGAGAAAGAGGGTTGGCTTGCTGAACATATGCTTATTTTAGGAATAGAAAACCCCAGAGGAGAAACCACCTATGTTGCCGCAGCTTTTCCTTCAGCATGTGGGAAAACCAATCTCGCAATGCTTATTCCACCTGAGAAATTTCGGGGATATAAAATTCATACTGTTGGAGATGATATTTGTTGGATGAATTTAGGAAAAGATGGAAGACTTTGGGCCATTAATCCTGAAGATGGTTTTTTTGGTGTGGCACCAGGTACAGGTGAAAAAACAAATCCTAATGCCTTACGTTCTCTCGGACGCAACACAATTTATACCAATGTTGCATTAACTAAAGAAAATACTCCTTGGTGGGAAGGTCTTACGAAAGAAAAACCCGAAGGGCTTATAGATTGGCAGGGTCGTCCCTATGATCCTGCGAATGGTCCCGCAGCCCACGCAAATTCTCGTTTCACAGTCTCAACAAAACAATGCCCTGTCTATTCTCAAGAAGCAGAAAATCCCCAAGGAGTTCCAATATCCGCGATTATTTTTGGTGGGCGGCGTGCAAAACTTGCCCCACTTGTGTATGAATCTCGCAATTGGGCACATGGGGTGATGGTAGGTGCATCCATGGCATCAGAGACAACCGCTGCTGCGACAGGTCAGGTGGGTATTGTACGTCGTGATCCTATGGCGATGAAACCATTCTGCGGTTATCACTTTGGTGACTATTGGCAACATTGGTTAAGTTTTGGAAAAAAATCTGATCGACTCCCCAAAATATTTCATGTGAATTGGTTTCGCCAGGACCAAAACGGTAAATTTATGTGGCCTGGGTTTGGTGATAATTTGCGTGTCCTCAACTGGATCATTGATCGAAGTCAGTCACGATGTTCCGCAAAAGAAACTCCGATTGGGTTTATGCCTGATGTGAATGATTTAGACTGGCAAGACTTAAATTTAACAGTAGAACAAAAGCAAGATTTATTAGCTGTGAATAAGAGCGAATGGATTACTGAAATGGAAGAAGTAAAAAAACATTTTGAAGTATTCTCAGACCGTATGCCCAAAGAACTTTGGGTCGAGCATCAAAAGACGGTCGATGAGTTAAAATGATATTAAAACAATATAATTTTAATATAAAATAAAAAATGTATGACTGGGATGAAAATAAAAGTAATATAAATTTATCCAAACATGGAATTTCGTTTGCAGAAGCAAAAGAGGCTATATTTGAAGATAAAAATATTTTAATTGCAAGAAATGAAGAAAAAGCAGAAGCCAAAAAAGCTGGGATTTGATGAAAAATTTGATCGCGGTGATATTTCAATAGATTTTTCCAAGGGGATTAAAAATGAGGGACTTGGTAAGTTGGTTAAATTACCAACGATTACGATACCTATGTGGCTAGCGATGGAGATTGATACAATCTCTCAAGTTCAGGCAAATTCCAAAGCATCTGTCATTCGACAATTATTAGTCGAGGCAGTGGATGCAAAAAGAAAATCGGCGTAGTAGTTTTTGTGGGGCCAATTTTTTTTAACATACATTTCTTTGCTTGTTTCTACGCACTTTTTTGTTTAACGCAATCAATTTTTCCAAACCCCATTTCCCCCCATCAATTCTTACAATCCATTTATCTTGAAAATCAAGAATTAGCCTCGATAGAAGCTAGGTATCAAGCCGAAAAAAAATTGACGGTTACTTCTTATAGTTTAAATAATCCTCGTATTGGTATCATGCAAGATAAAGTTGGAAATGAAAAAATGAATTCTTTGACACTCTCTCAAGATATTTTATTCCCAACAAAATATTTTATCCTTGGATCTAAGCAAGCTGTGAAGACGGATGCGTTGGAACAAATGGTGATCAATAAAAAATTAGATGTGCGAAAAAAAGCTCTTCGCCAATTTTACAATTTGTATGTAGCACATAAAATTTTAAATCTTATCCAAGCTCAAAAAGAATCGTTGAGAGAAATCGCTCGTATTGTAGAGACGCGTCGAGCAATGGGAGCGATTCCTCAACAAGATGAAATGAAGGCTCATCTGGAGCAAACTAAAATCGAGAATCAAATCATCCTCCAAAAACAAGATGTCGATGAAATGGAACTGATGCTTGCTAGTAATTTTTTTAAATCGGATTTTAAAATCAACTTTACAAATGAAGATTATAAAACTCCCAGACTAGAAACATTGTGGGAAAATAAAATAAATGAAATTGAAAAATTTCCCGAATTACTTTTTTCTAAAAAAGAGTTGGAAACTGTAGACAGTGAACTCACTTTAGCCAAGATGAATTATCTTCCTGATTTTATGATTACCTATAAAAAACCTTTCTCGAATGATAAAAGCAGTAACAATTTTTCTTTTGGTCTTGAATTCACCATCCCTTTATGGTTTTTCATGAAAGAGTTTCCGACGCATCAATCTATGTATTTTGCAAAAATCTCTAAAGAAAAAGAGCTCGAATTTTTAAAAAAAGAATTAAATGCTAAAGTAAAAAGTCTTTCATTAAAAACTCAAGCTCTGCAAAAAATTTTAAAAATTGATGAGTCGTCGATGATCCCACAAGCTAAAAGCGTTCTTAATGCATCTCAAGCGGCATATGTTTCTGGTAAAGTGGGTTTTCAAGAATTATTAGAGGCGGAAAGGTCGCTCTATGAAACAAGAATTGAATATTGGAGTAATCTTGGAAGATATTTTGCTACAATTATTGAACTAGAAACTTTGCTAGGAGCCTCGATCAGTGATTTGCCGTTTTAAAATTTTATTTTTGCTTTTTCTATCTCTACAAAATTGTATTAAGAAAAAAAATTCAGATGAGAATAAAAAAAATATTCTTTTATCTGACGCTGAAAAAAAAACAAAAAAAGAAGAACTTTGGACATGTCCCATGCACCCACAGATTAGAAAAAACGCACCAGGAAGATGTCCCATATGCGGCATGGATCTTGTGTTAGTTGAAACAGAAGGTTCGTCCTCTGTTCAAAAAAACAATGGGACTCCAAAGGGACATACAGCTTTTCAATTATCCTCGGAACGAGTGCAAATGATCGGCGTAAAATACGGTGTGATTGAAAAAAAACTATTATTCAAATCTATTGAAGCTCCGGGTCGTGTAGCATTTGACCCTGAACTTTTTACAGCTCAGAATGAATATCTTGAGACTCTGAAGCAATTGGATCGGGTTAAAGATTCCCCCTTATCCGATGTTAAACATTCAGCCCAAAAAATGCTCGATTCGACCAAGCTGCGACTCAAAATTTTGGGTTTATCGGATCAGCAAATTGATAAGTTGCGATCGCAAGAAGGAAACTTGACATCGAATTTACTTTTGTCAAACGAAGGGAAAAATATTTGGATTTATGTGGAAGTTTTTGAAATGGACCTCTCGCTTATTCATCCGAATCTTTCTGTAAAAATTCGCGGGAGTTCTATCCAAGGAGAAGAGTTGGCTGGGAAAGTAATCTCGGTCGATCGCATTATTAATCCACAAACACGTACAGGAAAAGTGCGTGTGCAAGTTGCAAAATCTAATACGGAGCTTCGTCCACAAACTTATGTTGATGCAACCATCTTATCTCCTCTGGGCGAGCAAATGGTTGTTCCCTTTGATGCCATCTTAGATTCAGGAAAAGAGACTTGGATTTTTCTTGTTAAAGAAAATAATTTATTTCAGCCAATAAAAATTCGGATTAAACATTATGCAGGAGATGAAGTGGCGATCGCAGAAATAGAAAAAAACTCTCTTCACGCTGGAGATAAAATTGTCACTAGTGCTAATTTTCTTATCGACTCAGAATCAAGATTGCAAGGAGTGTTCAGTTTAAATGCTGGAACGAATTATTGAGTTCTCGGCTCGTAACCGGTATCTCATTTTTATTTTAACTTTTTTAGCATCACTTGGCGGATGGTTTGCCATGAAGGCAATTCCCGTGGATGCGATTCCTGATTTGTCCGAGACACAAGTTATTATTTTTTCACGGTGGGATCGCTCCCCTGATGTCATCGAAGATCAAGTGACATTTCCTATTATTAGTTCCATGTTAGGAACACCTAAAGTAAAAGATATTCGCGGGTTTTCTGATTTTGGTTTTTCATACGTCTACGTTATTTTTGAGGATGGAACAGATCCCTATTGGGCACGTTCGCGAGTTTTAGAGTATTTATCTAAGATAAATTCAACATTACCTGAAGGCGTGAAAACAGAACTTGGTCCCGACGCAACCGGTGTGGGGTGGATCTTTCAATATGCTCTTAAAGACACAACAGGAGAAAGATCTTTAGCTGATCTTCGTTCTTATCAAGATTGGTTTTTGCGATATATTTTACAAACGGTTCCAGGAGTAGCTGAAGTTCCTGCGATTGGTGGATTTCAAAAACAATATCAAATTAAAATTAATCCCAATGCACTTTTAAATTATAAAATTCCTATCAGCAAAGTGGTTGAAGCTGTGAAGTCGAGTAATAACGATGTTGGGGCGAGAGTCTTAGAAATTTCTGGTGTGGAATATATGATTCGTGGTCGTGGATATATCAAAAATTTGCATGATATCGAAAATATTGTGGTGGCTTTTGAAAATGGGACTCCGATCTATGTTAAAAGTATCGCCAAGGTGTCGCTTGGGCCAGAGATGCGACGTGGAATCGCTGATTTGGATGGTGAAGGCGATACTGTTGGCGGTATTGTTATTATGAGATATGGAGAAAATGCCACTCGTGTTATTGAGGGAGTCAAAAAGAAATTAGAAGAAATTAAAAACTCCTTACCTAAAGGACTTGAGATTCTTATTACCTATGATCGCTCAGATTTGATTCATCGAGCCATTGAAACTTT
Source organism: uncultured Oligoflexales bacterium (assembly GCA_964521975.1). Taxonomy (GTDB): domain Bacteria; phylum Bdellovibrionota_B; class Oligoflexia; order Oligoflexales; family CAZFSQ01; genus CAZFSQ01. The sequence goes on from CAZFSQ010000065.1 coordinate 5,060, forward strand.
AACTCATGAATTAAAAGTTGAGATGTTGATTGTTAGCCTAGTGATTTTAATTTTTTTACTTCACATTCCAAGTGCTGCTATTCCAATCATTACTCTGCCACTTGCTGTATTGCTCAGTTTTATTCCTATGTATTTTTTGGGGATTTCTTCCAACATTATGAGTCTTGGTGGGATTGCTATTGCCATTGGGGCGATGGTTGATGCAGCGATTGTTGTTGTGGAAAATGCTCATAAACATATCGAAGAATGGGAAAAAAAAGGAAAACAAGGAGATATTAAAGAAATTATTATTCAGGCGATGAAAGAGGTGGGGCCTGCAAGTTTTTATTCTCTTCTGGTAATTGCGGTTTCATTTATTCCCATTTTTGCTCTTGAAGCTCAAGAAGGAAAACTTTTTAAACCTCTTGCCTATACAAAAAACTTGTCGATGATTGTTGCTGCTATTTTAAGTATTACTTTAGATCCAGCGTTGCGAATTACCTTTTCCCATTTTTCTGTTCATGATTTTAAACCTCGCTGGTTGTCAAAAATACGAAATTCCGTCCTTGTAGGAAAAACATATTCTGAAGAAGAGCATCCGATTAGTAAATTTTTCTTTCGCTTTTATGGTCCGATGGTGGATTGGGTGGTTGAAAAAAGATGGTTGGTGATTTCTCTTGCTGGGTTTTGTTTGTTTGCAACGATCCCAATTTTTTTTAAATTGGGTTCGGAATTTATGCCCCCTCTCAATGAGGGGACGATTCTATATATGCCTACCACATTTCCTGGGATTTCTGTGACGGATGCTCAAGATTTGTTGCAAAAACAAGATCAAGTTTTAAAATCGTTTCCTGAAGTCGAGCGTGTCTTTGGTAAGGCAGGCCGTGCGGATAGTTCTACGGACCCGGCCCCATTTTCAATGGTGGAAACAACGATCATTTTAAAACCACAAACAGAATGGAGAGAAAAAGAACGTTGGTATTCATTTTTACCCACGCCGCTTCAATGGCCATTCATTTTTATTTGGCCCAAATTCATGACTTGGGAAGAACTTGTTTCTGAAATGGATCAAAAAACCAAATTCCCAGGGACAACGAATGCGTGGACTATGCCGATTAGAAATCGTATCGACATGCTAACAACAGGAATACGAACTCCTGTGGGGGTTAAGGTTTTAGGAAATGATCTTAAACAAGTTGAAAATATTGGTCTGGAACTTGAAAAAATAATCCAAGAAGTAAAAGGCACAAGGAGTGTATTTGCTGAAAGGGTCGCTGGCGGGTATTTTTTAGATTTCAAATTTCATCGTGAGCAACTCGCCCGTTATGGGATCTCGATTCGTGATGCTCAAGAATCTTTAATGACAGCCGTTGGCGGAGAGCCTATTGGTAAAACCATCGAAGGGCGTGAAAGATACTCGATCAACATTCGCTATTCTCATGATTATCGTTCAACCGTGGATGCCCTAAAACACGTTTTAATTTCAACGTCTGATGGGACACAAATCCCTGCTGGGCAAGTGGCGGATATTGAAATGGTGCAAGGGCCAGCGATGATCAGAAATGAAAATGGGTTACTATCGAGTTATGTTTATATTGATATATCGGATAGCGATATAGGTGGCTACGTCCATGATGCAAAAAAATTAGTGGAGGAAAAATTAAAATTGCCTTCGGGAGTTACACTCAACTGGAGTGGACAATTTGAAAACATGATTCGCGTGAAAGAGAAATTAAAAATTATTTTACCCATTACCTTAATGATTATTATTTTTTTGCTATTCGCTAATACGCGATCTTGGGTTAAGACAGGAATTATTCTAACCGCAGTACCTTTTTCTGCCATTGGTGCGGTTTGGTTTTTATATTTACTTGGCTACAATATGAGTATTGCGGTGTGGGTGGGTCTTATTGCTCTTTTAGGAGTCGATGCTGAGACAGGAATTTTTATGCTTTTATATTTAGACTTGGCTTATGAAAAGGCTAAAGCAAGTGGCAAAATTAAAAATATATTGGATATAAAAGCAGCTATTCATGATGGAGCTGTCAAACGTGTACGGCCGAAAATCATGACAGTTGCGACTTTAGTTTTGGCCCTTTTACCGATTATGTGGGCTAGTACAGCAAATGCTGGAGCTGATGTGATGAAACGTATTGCTGCACCCATGCTCGGAGGCATTCTTAGTTCTTTTCTGATGGAGCTTTTAGTGTACCCTGCCATTTTTGCAATTTGGAAGGAGAGGGAAATTAAAGGTTAAGCTGTTGATAATTGCTACGCAAAGTGGACAGAAAATATCTGCACACTTTTATGCTAAAAATGAAATTATTTTTTGCGACTTTGGGGTTTGCTTATAGGATCCAATTTTTGCACGTTGGTTAGTGAATTAATTTTATGCTAAAATAATCCTATCTTCACAAAAATTATATAATGGAGGAAATCATGCTTTCACATTTTTATCGAACTTTATCAATTATTCTCATGGTGCAAATACTTGTATTACCTTCATGTTGAAATCGCAACACCGCAGAAATTAAGGATAGCGATCTGACGATCACCCCATTCCAAAGCAACCTTGATCAAGAGGGGTGGTTTAAATCTGTTGAACCAGAGCAACAAGAAAAAATTAAAGACGTTTTCAAAAAACTTGATCAAGTGGTGGCCAATGAAAATTGGTTATTTATGATAGCAGGTACGGAAGAAGAACCTATTCTTCACCCATATACCTCTGGATCGTTACAAAATATTATGAAAAAAAGAATAGAAGAAGCCAAAATAACTAACAACACTTCTACACGCATTTTCCCTATGATCTATCTTTTTATGGCTCTACCTAGCCAAGAAAAAACAGAAGGACGTGCAGATGAATTACAATCTTATCTCGCATTTCAAATTACCCCAACGGAAGATGCTTTTGATGCTAAAACCAATAAATTAAAATTTCTGGTGCAAACTTTTTTAGCCAACACTGCTTGGTCAAAACTTATGTCAAATAGTTTTCCAGAATCATCTTTAATCAAACAAAAGAATGCGACCATCTTTGAATTAAATTTAAATTTGACGAATGAAGAAGAAATCAAAAACCACATCGCTAAACAACTTGAAAAAATGTCGGCTCTGACGATGCGTGTGATGTCGTTCAAGGATGGGGTAAAATATGGAGCATTGCAACAAGCTAATGTCAAATTGGGAGCTTACACGATGGCCATATTGGGAGCTACTCTAGCAATGCTTGCGGTTGGTATTTTGTGCGGTAATTTAGGTTATTTAAGTGGACAACAGTATGAAATTGTATCTGACAATCCTATCAGAGCTGTATGGCAGGCTATTCCTAAAAAACAAAGAAATGCAGTTGTGTATTTTTCAAGTATGGCCATCGTTCTAGCAGCTGTTAGTCTATTATTTTACTTTAAAGCTACCCCACCACCTCAAAACATCAAACTTGATGATCCGCAAAAGTAACCCGTCAGTGAATGATGGTTGACAAATCCTCTGTCATCCCCAGGCTGCGA
>CAZFSQ010000066.1:0-8349 GCA_964521975.1 uncultured Oligoflexales bacterium
ATTGGCAAGCAATCAAAGCATTGGAAGTGAATGCAAAAAATATTGGAGAGGTAGAAACCCTTCATCAAACGATGATCAGTGATCTTAGAGCTATGATTGCTCATGCTGGTGATACATCGAATTTAGTGTTAGACCCTGACCTCGATTCATATTATCTCATGGATGTTGTTTTACTTGCTCTCATTCAGAATCAAGATCGTTTACAACAAACACATAGCACCACTCTTCAACTATTTCAAAAAGGTAATTTAACGGCAGAGGATAAATTAAGTTTAGGCGTCGTCGCTGCACTCATCAAAGAAGCAGATCTCGCTCGCATCGAAGCTGATGTCGGAGTTATTTTAGTTGAAGATCAAAATTTTTACGGAGCAAATGAAAAAATTCAAACCAAGTTTCAAGGAGCTTTTGATACCTATAAAGCATCTATCGAGGCCTTATTAAGTTTTTATACGACATCATCGAGTACAGGTAAGTTTTCTATCAGCGAAGAAGAGTTTTTAAATATTTCTAAGAATGCACGAATGCAGTCGTTTGAGTTTTGGAGTTTTTGCGTTACTGTTTTAGATGAATTACTTACAAGTCGTATTGCAAGTTATCAAGCTAAAAAATCAAATACAGTTTTAGTGTCTTCGATTGGTCTTATTTTCTTATTAGCATTTGGCTATATTGCTACTAAAAAAATTGTTGGTAATCTTGTGGCAATTACTGAAGATGTAACGAAAGAAGCGACAAGTTTATTAGAAGTAACCCATAAAATTGATACAGCAGCTCAACAGTTGTCAACGTCAGCAACAGAGCAAGCCGCAGCTATTGAAGAAACCGTGGCCAGTATGGAGGAGATGACAGCCATGCTTTCACAAACAACACAAAATGCATCGCACTGTTTAAATGTAACAGAATCAGGACAGAAAGAGGCGGAAGAAGGAAAATCTATCGTCAGTCGCATGAATCAATCCATGAATGAAATTCGTGAGTCGAATCAAAAATTAGAGTCATTAGTTAATTTGATTACTGAGATTCAATCGAAGACAAAAGTGATTAATGACATTGTCTTTGAAACACGACTTTTATCTTTCAACGCATCTATTGAAGCGGCTCGTGCAGGTCAACATGGAAAAGGATTTGCCGTGGTTGCCGAAGAAGTAGGAAAATTAGCATCCATGAGTGGAAAAGCTGCGGATGAAATTCGATCATTACTTGAAAATTCTAATAAAGAAGTTTCTAACATTGTTAAATCGACACAAGACAGAGTGAATATGGGAATTTCGGTTTCTGAAGAAGCGGCAAATAATTTTATGGCTGTTGGTACAAGCATGTCATCTATCACGCAAGCTGTATCGAATATTACAACAGCGACGCGAGAGCAAGAATCGGGTGTTAAGCAAACCAACACGGCTATGTCAGAGATGGACTCATTAACACAGAGAACAGCAAGTGGAGCAGATAATCTTGCAGCTCAAGCAACACATCTAGGTCGCGGAGCTACTGCCCTTGAGAAAACCGTGCAAGATATGCGAGTTCTGGTATTTGGTAATGCTAAAAAAGCTTCGTTTACAACGACAGTAGACAAAAATCAGTCACATCAGAATTTTAATAAACCTGATGTGACCAAAGTTGAAAAGCATAGTGCGGATACACAAGCATCTGTGGTGTCGATGACTAAAAATCAAAAACCGAGCAGAAGTGGTCAAGGCTGGAAAAAAGCATCGTAATAAAATTTCTAAGATGTGGAGTCAACAATGGATGATTTAAAAAAGATATTTTTAGAAGAAGCTCAAGAGCTGTTGGTGAAAGCTGAAAGTGGAATGATGGCTTTGGATGGGGGAGATCACTCGCAAGAAAGGCTTAACGAAATTTTTCGCGTAGCTCATTCATTTAAGGGGTCGGCTAAAAGTGTAGGCTTTGATGAGCTTGGCGGATTTTCGCACAAGTTTGAAGATGTGTTAACTTCCATGAAAGAGGGAAAAATAGATATCAATCAAGATGTATGTACGCTCATGTTTGAAGCTCTCGATGTCTTAAAACAGTTTGTTGAGGGATTGTGTCTGAATCATGATTTCACTCTTGATACAGGAGAGATTCGAGAAAAGTTTTTAAAGGTTCTAAAGGCATCCCCGGAAGAAAAAACATCCGAAGCTGAAGGAATGGATTTTTCGCAAGGGTTTGGAATTTTTGATGACACACCCGCCCCAGCAATTCATAAACCTACGAAGGTGCAAAATAAAACTCAAACTAAATCCACAGCAAAGAATGTACCCGTCGAAAATGATGCGATGCGAGTGTCGATTGCTAAAATTGATGCTCTCTTAAACGTAGTGGGTGAATTAGTTGTTAACTACAATATGCTCATGAATCACCGTAATAAAGGTTCGATTTCATCGCAAACAGCACTTCACACCATGGGCTATACATTGTCGATCGTTAAAGAAATTCAAGATACGACCATGTCGCTAAGAATGGTGCCGGTAAAACCGTTGGTGCAAAAATTACAAAGAGCCGTTCGCGATGTCGCCACTCAATTATCAAAGCAAATTAATTTTAAAATTACGGGTGAGCATGTGGAGCTTGAGAAAACGGTACTTGAAAAAATTACCGACCCATTGACACATCTTGTACGTAATGCTGTTGACCATGGTGTGGAAGAGAATGGAGTTAGACCGAGCATTGGAAAAAACGAAGTAGCTACTATCAATCTTGAGTTTCATAAAAAAGAAGATCAGGTAGAAATTATTGTTTCTGATGACGGTAAGGGTATTGACCAAAAACGTGTTCTTAAAAAAGCGATTGAAAATAAAATTGTTCAAGAATCAGAAGTTTCAAATCTATCTTCAGATTCGATCAATCAATTAATCATGATGCCAGGTTTTTCAACGAAAGAAGTTGTCTCTGAAATTTCAGGCCGTGGCGTGGGACTTGATGTTGTGAAAACAGCCGTCGAAGAATTAAAAGGTACAATTGTGATTGAATCAAAAATGGGACAGGGAAGTGTTTTTAAAATTTTATTACCGCAAAGTTTTTCAATCATCGCTGGGTTTGTGGTTGATGTCGATCATCATAAATATATTATCCCTGTTACGCAGTTAGTCGAAACAATGGAATTTAGTAATTTTACGATGGAACCCGTGACGGGAATTGGACGCGTTATCAATTTACGCGGGCAAGTTATCCCCGTTTTTTCATTGAGTGAAATTCTTCATAAAAAGAAAAGTCATGACCCTGTTCATCAAGGGCAGTCAGCGGATAAGAAAATTTATAAACCGGGATTAGTAACCTCTGTGGGTGGTAAAAAATTTTCCTTTGAGGTAGATGAAATTATCGGTCAGCAACAAGTCGTTTTGAAAAAATTAGGACACGAAATGCAAGGAATACCAGGGGTCACAGCAGGAGCTATTTTAGCAAGTGGTGATCCTGGATTGGTTTTAGATCTTGTTGAAATTGCGAAACGAAAAGGAGGATTGCAACATGCAAGCTAGTCAACTACAGGCAACAGAAAAAACAGAAGGTCATCCATCATTAGAGCATGATGATGATTCGCACCGCTTTTTAATTTTCCGTCTTGGGAATGAATTGTACGGCTGTCGTTTAGTACAAATAAAAGAAGTGATTAAAGTGGCTAACATTAAAACAGTTCCTTACATGGTTCCTTATTTTAAAGGAGTTATTAATTTGAGAGGAAAAATAATTGGTGTGGTTGATTTACCGCAAAAATTATCTCTCAAATCAAATACGTCACAGCAATTGATTTTAATCACAGAAACTCGTGAAGGGAGTTTAGGGGTCATTGTGGATGAAGTATTAGCAGTTGAAGTTTTTGAAAATAAAGATATCGACAGAAATGTTGCGGTGGAAACCAAGATTGCCCCCAAATTTTTTGATGGTATAGGTAGAAAAGATAAAAAACTGTTTCACTTAATTAATATCGGTGAATTGTTTTCAGATGAAGAATTGCGTCAATTTAAAGGTTGATTATGAAAACATCAGTTTTAGTCATCGACGATGAGAAAGACATTGGAAATATCCTTGTTGAGTATTTGGAATCACTGAATTGTAAAGCTTGTTACGCAAACTCCGTTCAAGAAGCTGATAAATTGAGAGCGAAGGATGGTTTTGACTTAGTCATTTCAGATATCCATATGCCTGGGAAATCAGGTTTAGTGTATTTTGAAGAACTAAGATTAAATCCAGATAATAATTTACCACCCTGGGTATTTATTTCCGGTGATGTCTCTCCAGAAATAATGGAGAAAGCATTGAGCATCGGAGCTTCCGATGTGTTGTTGAAGCCCTTTCAATTTTCCGATATTGAAAACCTGATTGCAAGAGTCCATAAAAAAGGAGAATTGCCTCTTATTCATATCATGAATATGATCCAAAAAATTAGCGGTAATCGTTTAGGTGAAGAAAAGAAAACTCTCGTCGAGACACGAATTATGAGAAGAATTCGTCGGCTTGAATTAAAAGATATAAATGAGTATTTAATTCACTTTAATAAATCTCCTGGCAGTGAAGTGCAAGAGTTAATATCTTTATTCACAACTCACACGACGGAGTTTTTTCGTGAAAAAGACCACTATTTTTATTTAGAGAATCATATTTTTCCAAAATTTAAAGCAGGTTCTGTTATCCGAATTTGGTCTGCGGCATGTTCAACCGGAGAGGAAGTTTATAGTCTTGCTATTTGTGCTATGGAATACTTAAAGAAAAATAATTTACAAAATGCAATTAAAGTAGAAATTCTTGGAACGGATATTGATTTTAATGCAGTCAATACGGCAGGAGAAGGAATTTATCCCTACAGCTACATCGAGAGATTACCTCCTCATATTGCTAGAAACTATTTTGAAACGGCCGAGATTGATGGAGAAAAATGGGTCAGGGTCAATGATGAAATTTTTTCTCTTTGTTCGTTTAATCAACATAATTTACTCAGCAGTCAATATCACTTTCCAAAATTTGATGTGATTTTTTTGCGTAATGTCTTAATTTATTTTCCTCCTAAAGAAATTACATTTGTCATGAAACAACTTCACGAGCATCTCCATCAAGATGGGTTTTTGTTTTTAGGACATTCAGAGTCTTTGTTAGATATTCAATCTAAATTTAAACTGATTGGTAATTCCATTTATGTAAGTACAGATAATAAAATCATTCAAATTAAAAAGGATGAAAATAAAAAATCGAAGATCGATGTGTTAATTGTGGATGACTCCAAAACGATTCGTGTTTTATTAAAAAATATTTTATCAGAGAAAGAGGGGTTTCATATTGTCGCTGAAGCAGAGAATCCTATTGAAGCTGAAAAAATTTTGGAAAAGAATCCTGTGGATGTGATGACGCTGGATATTCATATGCCGGAAAAAGATGGCATTACTTATTTAGCTGAATTACAAAAGAAAAAAGATCCGCCTAAAGTTGTGATGGTGAGTAGCATTTCTCTTGAGGATGCTACGAACGCACTTAGTTGTTTTGATTTAGGAGCGATGGATTATATTGAAAAACCTTCTGCTCAGAATTTAAGTGGCGAGGCAGATCGAATTCGCACAGTTGTGCGTGCAGCTTTTAATTCAAAAAAAATGAACTATAAAGATAGTTCATTAGCTGGAAATAGTAATACTCAGACAACATTCAAAGAAAAACTTGATACCATTTCTCGATCTCCATTTGATTTGTTATTGATGGGAGCATCAACAGGTGGAGTTGAGTCTTTACGTGTTGTGCTAAAAGAAATTCCAAAAAATTCTCCTCCTATTATGATTGTGCAACATATCCCAGCTCATTTTTCAGCGGCATTAGCCCGTCGATTGAATGATGAATGTTCCATTAAAGTTGTTGAAGCAAGTGGCGAGATGAAAGTTGAACATGGCACTGCTTACATTGCTCCAGGGGGGAAACAATTAAAATTGATAGAACGAGGAAATGTTTTTTATGTTGTTGTGACGGACGATCCTCCGGTGAATTTACACAAACCATCGGTGGATTATATGTTTGCTTCAGCTTTGAAACTTAAATCAAAAATTAATATTGCCGCCGCACTCCTGACAGGTATGGGAAAAGATGGAGCCAACGAGTTAAAAAATTTGAAAGACAAGGGGCACTATACCATCGCTCAGAATGAAGAAACTTGCATTGTTTATGGAATGCCCAAAGCGGCTGTTGATATTGGTGCTGCTGTTTCCATATTACCATTGCAAAGCATTGGTTATCATTTATTTAAAGGCCCAGGTTCTAAAGATAAACAAAAGAAAACAGCTTAAAAAACTAAATTAACTCAAAATCTAGCCGATAAACTTTCATGAGGTTCTAAAAAATTTATGAAGCATTGGATCAAATCGCTTTATTCAAATTCATCGCTGCTGGAAGCATTTATTTTGCGTCAGGCAGAAAAACCGTCGATGGGAAATCGCACGCGGTTGGCCATGATTTTTTCCGTAGGAATTTTTACAGCTCTTACTTTTTTTGTTTCTTATTTATCATGGTCAAGAAAAGATGCTGCTTCTTATCTAAACAGCAATCAGCAAATTAAAAATTTAGATGGAAAAATAGAATGGGAGTTTTCTAATTTGATTATGGATGGTTTCTGTCAACCTTTTCCTGAATGTGGAATGGAGTTTCAAATTCTATCTTCGTTTCCAAAAACAAAATTAAATCGTTTAGATGAAATTCAAATTAATCCACAAAGAGATTTAAGTTTTAGTGGGCAAGGAATTGCCTACGCTCGACTTAGTCTACCTAAATCCGTTGTAGAAGATTTTCCTAGTCAAGAAACGCTAACCCTCATGATTTCAGATTTTAAATATCGTAAAGCTTCAATGTATCAAGAAGGAAATTTAGTGGGAAATTTTTGGGATGAAGAAAAAATTTCATTTACATTTGATCCCAAAAAATTAGATTCTAATAAAAATAATATCGAATTGAATTTTGTTTTTTTAATAAGTGGCATACAAAAAGATTTTTATGTTCCAAGTGAAGATGATGGAATTTATATTTCTCCAACTTCGGAATATCGAAATTTCATTAGCTATTTAGGGGCCGATCAAGCGGGACGAGGGGATGCTGTGGGTATGGTGGCCAGAATTATCTTGTCTGTTTTTGTTCTAGCTCTTTTCATATTTATTGATGGTTCACCCGAAGCATTAGGTCTTGGGTTATTTATGGGATTTGAAGCATTGGCTCATTCTTTTTCTTATGGCTGGATATCTTCTCCCTATATTGAAATCATCCGACATTATGCTTTTCAGATGGGTGATATATTTCGACTGTTTTTCTTTTTTCAATTGGCACGCATTGCTCCGAAAGGTGTCTCAAAATGGTTGATATGGGGAAGTATCTTGTCTGTGCCTTATGCTCTCTTACGATTTTATGAACCCACAGTTTTACAATGGGGATGGCCTCGCGATATTCCCAACTGGCGAGATATGATTGTTGGGTGTTTAGGAATTTGGATTTGTTTAAGAACTGCATTTTATCTTATGGATAAAAAAGTCCCTTGGCGGGTGACTGCTCTTCTCATTGCTGCATTAGCATCGCTCGAACAAATTGTTGATCCATTTGGAGTTTATTTTCCACAATTGCGACAGGCTCTCTGGTTTCAAACTGCGGTGGATATTTTACAACCTTACTCTGCTTATTTATTTACTATCAGTACCTTTATCAATATTTCAACTCTGGAAAAAAGGGTTCAGGATCTTTCTCAGGCCATTATCCGTTCCAAGGAGATTGAACGCGAAATGGAGATGGGACGCACGGTGCAAAAATCTTTTTTAAGTCTGCCGACCTTACCACCAGGAATGAAATTATCTTCATTCCATGAAGCGGCTTTATATGTATCGGGAGATATTTTTTATGCCTATTGGAATGAGGAAAAAGAAAAATTATCATTCTTGCTCAATGATGTAACAGGTCATGGTTTGCAAGCGGCGTTAAAGGCATCCGCTTGCAATACAGTTGCACAACTTATCTGGCATCGAAATATGTATAAGGAATTTGATAATGTTGAGGGCGGGAATTTAATTTTATATGACAATATTGTTCAAGAATTATTTTTTAGAATGCAAAAAAAACGCGACATGAATGCTATGTTAGGAGCGGAATTTTTATTGAAGGAAAAAATTTTAGTGGTATATCGTTCTAATTTTACATTTCCATTCATGATCGTTCCTGTATCGAAAGAAAGTCAAAAGGATATCGTTTATCAAGTAGAACAACTTGCTGTTGTCAATAAAACAGTGATGACGGTTCCTCTTGTTGAAAATTCCTTTGTGGTGTTTTTTAGTGATGGATTATTTCATGCTTCACGGGATATGAACCGGATTGGAGAAGATCGTTACAATTACGTTAATGCACTTGAAA
>CAZFSQ010000067.1:0-8335 GCA_964521975.1 uncultured Oligoflexales bacterium
TCTCAGGTGCAGAAATTAGCGGAGAAACTTTTCACTGATTTTTCTCTTTTATATACAGGAGAAACAAATTTACCGGCGATGAATCAGCAAGAGAAAAAAGATCCTCGTGGTGTTCGCATTCAAAGATTTTTGGATTATATTTTTGCCGAAAGTTTTGACTCATTTTTCTGTCGGCCACAAGGTTATTGGGATAGTAAATTAGCTGACAATACAAAATCAGTTGAGGATTTGAAAGTGTTAACCAATACCACTGCTCTTATGGAAAAGTTTTTTAATGCAACATTTAATGAGTTTAATAATCAAACGATGAACGCAATGCGTATGTTGTCTTTTGAATTAATAAATCAGTTTGAATTAGAAAATAAAACGATTAAACAAAACATGAATGCACCGCAACAAAATGCTCCACAGTTATCTTTATATCAGAATGAGGTGAGCGGAGAATATGTAGGGTTTGGTTTGTATGGGACGAGCATGAATAGTGGATATGGGTATAATGATTTTAATAGTTATGGCAATAGTCGAACAGGAGTAGGTCCGCAATCGAATGGATATGTGCCGTATAATTCTGATTTGTATGGTTCTGGTTCGTATGGTTCAGGTTCTTACGGTTCAGGTTCTTACGGTTCAGGTTCTTACGGTTCAGGTTCTTACGGTTCAGGCTCGTATGGATATTCCGGGATTGGAATTAGTAGCGGATTGGGTCGAAACTATTATGGAGATGATTATTCATCATCATCGTCTTATGGCGGTTATGATTCATTAGGAAGTGGATCGAGTTATTATAGTAGAGGGTATGGATCAATGACTAATTATCCTAGTGGTTATGGAAGTGGATTGGGTTATCGGAGTAGCACATATGGATCTGGAATGGGATATGGAGGAGGGTTGTCATCATCATCCTACTCATCTCGTTATGGTTCCACAGGATCATCATATCCGTATGGAGGTTCCAACTCATATTCCTATGGATCAGGATCATCATATCCGTATGGAGGTTCCAACTCATATTCCTATGGATCAGGTTCATCGTATCCGTATGGTTCATCAAGTGGCTATGGGGGATATTCTAATAGTAATTGGCTAGCATCTATATTCAGCTCTTTGAGTGGGTCAATGGGTTCTGGAGGATATGGCGATTACAGTGGTTTGAGTTCTTCAAGATACAATTCTGGTTATAGATACTCTGCCCCTGGACCAAGTAGCAAGATTGCATTAGCAGCAACAGATACATCATCTCCTTGTGGATGTGGAAAAAATTGTAAATGCGGATGTGGTGGAATGGGGGGTGATCAATGTCCATGCCAAGGGGGTTGTTGTGGGGGTAATGCATCCACTTCTTAGAAGAAAATTCTTAGTATTTAAGTTAACCAGTATGTTACAATAAAAGTAACATACTGGTTTTTTATGACAGATAAATTAACATCATTTGATTTAAGAAAAGAAATTCCACGAGAGGAATTTGATTATACGCTATTAACTTCAAAACTTGCGGGCTATGCAAGTATTCGACGCAAGATCAATGAATTATTAAAACAAAAAATTATTATACGAGTTAAAAAAGGTTTATATATTTTTTCAGAAAAGTATCAAGAGACTCTTGTTTGTAAAGAAACGTTAGCCAATTTAATTTATGGGCCGTCTTGTATTTCTCTTGAATATGCATTGGCATTTTATCAATGGATACCTGAGCGGGTCGAAACGATTACCAGTGTGACGCCGAAAAGAAATAAAGAGTTTCACACACCGCTAGGAGATTTTACTTATCAATATTTGGTCATGAAAAAATATGCTGAAGGTATTGAGCAAGTGTGGGTTGATCAACGCCATACTGTTCTCATGGCATCACCAGAGAAAGCATTATGCGATTATGTGTTGATGAATAAAATTCCGATGCTTGAAACTAAAAGAGATGTCATGAATTTTTTATTGGATGACTTAAGAATTGAACGAAAAAAACTTAAGGAGTGCGATTTAAAGCAACTAAAAAAATTATCCAAAATTTATCAATGTGACAATATTACAAAAATAATTTTAATTTTAGAGAAGATAATGAAATGAATAATGCCATTTTAGCCATGCTCAAAAAATACTCATGTAGAACTTCTAATGAGTATGAAAATGCATTGAAAGAAATTATTCAAGAAATCGCATTGCTTGGATTATGGCGAGCCAAGTTTTTTGAGCACGCTGCTTTTTATGGTGGAACGGCCTTAAGGATTTTATATGGGCTAGACCGTTTTTCAGAGGATTTAGATTTTACATTGCTCCGTAAAAAAAACAATTTTGATTTAACCTCGTACTTGAATGCTATCCGTGATGAATTAAACAGCATGGGGTTTGATGTGTTTATTCATGTTAAAAATAAAAAAAAGCAAACGGCGATTGCCTCAGGTTTTATTAAAGCAGGAACACAAGAACATATGATTAGAATTGATGTTCCGCAGCAGCTCACGCAAAAATTACATCGTGATTCTCTTTTAGAAATCAAGATGGAAGTCGATACGGACCCACCAGGAAATTTTAAAGTAGAAGCAAAGACACTATTGCAACCCATTCCATTTTCAATCTTAACATTATCGTTACCTGATTTATTTGCTGGAAAAGTTCATGCGATTTTAGAACGCAGTTGGAAAGGTAGAGTGAAAGGCCGAGATTACTATGATTTTATTTGGTACATATCGCAATATACTCCATTGCATTTGAAACATTTGGAAACTCGTCTGAGACAAACAGGAGCATGGAGTGAAAAAAAGAAATTGCAATTAGGAGATTTAAAATTATTACTACATCAAAAATTTAAAGATTTAAATGTTGCATTGGCTAAAAAAGATATTTCTCCATTTATTAAAGACCAGAAAGCTATTGCATTATGGTCGAATGAGTTTTTTATTTCGATACTTGATAAATTAGATATTGTTTGAATTTACCCCCAAAAATAACTTGCCTGATTTCCCAATTCCTCTTCAATTCTTAAAAGTTGGTTGTACTTACAAATCCTATCTGTTCGACACAAACTACCTGTTTTGATTTGCCCACAATTTGTTGCAACAGCGAGATCAGCAATGGTGGTGTCTTCCGTTTCTCCCGAACGATGAGAAGCGATACAAGTAAATCCTGAACGGTGTGCCAATTGAATCGTTTCAAGTGTCTCGGATAATGTACCGATTTGATTTAATTTGATCAGAATTGAATTAGCAGCATGACGATCAATTCCCTGTTGTAAACGAGTTACATTGGTAACAAATAAATCATCGCCCACGATTTGAATTTTATTGCCGACGGCTTGCGTCAACTGAATAAATCCATCCCAATCATTTTCATCCAGACCATCTTCGATAGATAAAATGGGATAAGATTTTGAGAGATCAATGAGATAATCCACCATTTCTTTTCGATTAAGAGTTCGGTTTTCACCTTCAAGAACATATTTTCCATCTTGAAAAAATGATGAAGCAGCCACATCTAAAGCAATCGCGATATCTTTTCCAGGTTGAAATCCAGCTTTTTGAATTGCTTTTAAAATCACATCACACGCTTCACGATTGGATGTTAAATTAGGTGCAAATCCTCCCTCATCACCCACAGCGGTGTTTAACTTTTTTTCTTTGAGAATGCTTTTGAGGGCTTGAAAAGTTTCACTTCCCCAACGCAGTGCTTCACGAAATGAAGACGCTCCAATGGGCATGATCATGAATTCTTGAAAATCAATATTGTTATCAGCGTGAGCACCACCATTTAGAATATTCATAAGAGGCACAGGTAAGCGAGTGACTCGTGCCCCACCAAGATAACGATAAAGAGGCAGACCTGAAACCTCAGCACCTGCTTTGGCACAAGCGAGAGAAACTCCTAAAATAGCATTGGCTCCAAGAGAAGATTTATTGCTGGTTCCATCGAGAGAGATCATCAACTGATCTATTTCAAGTTGCGAACAAACATCCATGCCAATTAATTTGGGTGCAATGTGATCTTTCACATTTTTCAGAGCTTTCAAAACGCCTTTGCCTAAATAACGTTTTTGATCTCCGTCACGCAGTTCGCAGGCTTCATATTCTCCGGTGGAAGCTCCTGATGGGACAGCGGCCCGGCCAAAAAAACCGCTCTCGGTATAGACATCGACTTCGAGAGTGGGTGTTCCGCGTGAGTCGAGTATTTCGCGTGCGGTAATGTGTTGAATGGTGCTCATAGTTTTAAATCTCCTTACTCTTAGACTTAGCAACTAAGCAGCTAAATCAAAAATTATTTCATCGCAAATAAGTTGCAATTCATTTTGCTTTCTTTTAGTTTCTTTCTCATGAATTGCGATAATTCCTATTTCAGATAGAAATTGTACATCATCATAAACATTTTTAAAGTCTCTATTTACTATTTTTGCTAATTCGTAAATTGAATGAATTTTTTTCTTTTTTAAAATTTGTATAATCTTAATTCGTCCCTCTGTAAAAATAGAGCGTGCGGTAGCTGCATCGGCGAGATAAGTTGCTTGTACTTTTTTAACAGGTTTGCCTCGGATAACTTTTTCAGCAATGTGGGTGAATTGGTTAAGGGAATCATCAAGTGTTTTAATTTGAATTTTTAGATTTTTCATATTATGGTTTAACATATCATATGTGAGATAAAAAAAAGTGCTTTTCAGTTGGTGATGGGGATATTTCATAAGAACATCAGCCAGGGTTATTTTAAGGAATAATTATTTTTATTTTTTGGGAGTGATGAATAATGGGGTTTAGGAGTTAAAATTGGAAAAATCTGTAACCAAGGTCTCTTGGAAAAGATGTTACCAATGTCTTAGGTCGTTCACGCAACTTCCTCTACCCCCTCTCAAAGAGAAGTAATTTATTGACAATAACTCCCCTTTAAGCAAACCTAAAAAAACAAGAGAAAAACTTTAGGAGAAAAAAACTATGTTTGAAACAGTACGATGGGAAAATAATTGGCGAGATTATCTATCCAAAGAATATACATGGGCATCTACAATGAAATTGGGTCAAACCAATGCTCCTGTGGCAGGTGCGATTCATTTTTTAATTGCAGATGAATTAAATCCTGATGATGAAAGCCCAAAAGTAACATTGACGAAATCCGTCTTTGATGACAATTGGAAAAAAGATTTGGAAACAGCCGCCGCTAATTCAGGGTGGAAGCCATCGGCGAATGGAACATGTTTTATTCAACACCAAGGCTTTAATTTTCTTCTCGTCGTTCCAACGCAACTCAAAGTCACATCATCGCAAAAGTCACGACAGTTGGGACTTGATTTTGCTAAAGCACTCAAAAATATCAAAACCAATCGTTGGGTGTTTGTCGCTCGTCGTGATGCTTGTATTTTGGGAATGATGGATGGATTAACGATGGGTTTCTACGAAGTCGGATTTTTAAAAAGTAAAAAGAAAAAAACTTCGGATACGAGTTCAGCTCTTCCGCAGAATGTCGATCTATGGGGTGGAAAATTACCTGAAGAAAAATGGGTGCAAGAATTCCGAGCACATGTTGAATCGGTTTCTTTAACTAGATTTTTACAAGATGCCCCACCGAATTATTTAACACCGGAACGATTTGCAAACATTATTGAAGACATCAGTAAAGCATCTGGGTTTAAATGCGAAATCCTTGGACCTGAAGAAATGTCCGCTAAAGGTATGGGGTCATTTGTCTCTGTTGCTAATGGTTCGACGAACGAACCGCGTTTAATTTCAGTTGAAATTCCTGGAACGAAACCCAGTAAAAATAAAGTTGCACTTGTTGGAAAAGGTTTAACATTTGATTCGGGTGGCATCAGTCTTAAACCTGGTAACGGGATGCAAGAAATGAAATATGATATGTCGGGTGGTGCGGCTTGTGCTGGAGCATTACATTTTTTTGGGAAAATAAAACCTGAAGTCGATACGGTGTGTCTCATTGGAGCCACAGAAAATATGCCATCCTCAACAGCAACACGACCATCCGATGTCGTTGCTGCGATGAATGGAAAAACCATTGAAGTGAATAACACCGATGCCGAAGGAAGATTAGTTCTTGCCGATGTGCTTTGTTATGCTCAAGAAAAATATAAAGCAACTCACATTATTGATATTGCAACGCTTACAGGAGCAGTGCTTTCAGCTCTTGGACACGCAGGTGCTGCGGTGGTGAGTAATGATCAAGATTGGACAGATCGTATTTTAAAACACAGTAAAACAGTGGGTGAGCCGCTATGGCAATTGCCACTCTGGCCAGAGCTTGTGAAAGAAGTGAAAGGCGAAACATCAGATTTACAAAATATCGCCAAACCCAATGTAATGGCCGGAACGATTATGGGGGGATTATTTTTGCAAGAGTTTATCAATAAAGATGTGAAGTGGGCACATTTAGATATTGCTGGAACAGCATGGCAATGTTCGGCGACAGGGTTTCCGCAACCTAGTTCTGGATTCGGATTGAGAACGATGGCGGACATTTGTTGTCACTGGGATTCCTAATTTGTGAGTGAACAATCTAAAACCGCAATCACACCAACGCGACAAGAAAATTATCCTGAGTGGTATCAGCAAGTCATTAAGGCTTCGGATTTAGCTGAGGTATCTTCAGTGCGTGGTTGCATGGTGATTAAGCCGTGGGGCTACGGCATTTGGGAAAATATGCAGCGTGTCTTAGATAAAATGTTTAAAGAAACAGGTCATGTGAATGCTTATTTTCCACTATTTATTCCTCTCAGTTATTTACAAAAAGAAGCAAAGCATGTGGAAGGTTTTGCGAAGGAATGTGCGGTGGTGACTCATCACCGATTGGAGCAAAATGCTTCTGGTGAATTAGTTCCTGCGGGGCTATTAGAGGAGCCTCTTATTGTACGACCCACATCTGAGACAATCATCGGTGCATCCTATGCCAAGTGGGTTAAGTCTTATCGAGATTTACCCATACTTATCAATCAATGGGCGAACGTAGTTCGATGGGAAATGCGGACACGACTTTTTTTACGGACGACAGAATTTTTATGGCAAGAAGGTCACACGGTTCATGCAACACCTGAAGAAGCGATGAATGAAACGATGAAGATGTTACAGGTTTATGCAGATTTTGCTGAAAACTATATGGCGATGCCTGTTATTCAGGGAGAAAAAACTCCGAATGAACGATTTCCTGGAGCGGTGAATACCTATAGCATTGAAGCAATGATGCAGGATCGTAAGGCGTTGCAAGCAGGTACATCACATTTTTTAGGACAAAATTTTGCACGTGCATCTGAAATTAAATTTCTCAACGAAAAAGGTGAACAAGAAATTGCTTGGACGACATCATGGGGAGTTTCTACGCGACTCATTGGTGGATTGATTATGACGCACTCGGATGATGATGGTTTAGTTCTGCCTCCGAAATTAGCTCCAAAGCAAGTGGTGATTTTACCGATTTATCGCAACGATGACGAAAAAAATAAAGTTCTTGAATATTGTCAGTCATTGAAAAAAGAAATTGAAGAAAATTCTTTTGATAGAGAACCCATTCGTGTTGATGTAGATGATCGCGATTTACGAGGTGGAGAAAAGACATGGCAGCATATAAAACGTGGGGTTCCTATCCGCATTGAAGTAGGTCCTCGTGATATGGCGGCTAATTCTGTGTATATGGGGCGAAGGGATTTAGGAGTGAAAGAAAAAAAATCATTACCGAGATCGCAATTTGTAAGTGAAGCGGGACAAATTCTATCTGAGATTCAAAATAATTTATTTTTGCGAGCGAAAAAATTTACTCAAGAACATACTCATGAATTAAAAAGTAAAAATGAATTGGAAGAATTTTTTCATACGAAAACAGATGATGATAAAGAAATTAGTGGTGGGTTTGCAAAAGTTTATTGGTCCGATGATCCATCTACTTGGGAGCCATTTTTAAAGCAGAGAAAACTTTCTTTGCGTTGTGTTCCGCTCGATGAGAAAAATCCAGAAAGCACCTGTGTTCTTACGGGTAAAAAAACTCAGCAAAAGGTGATTATTGCGAAGGCTTATTAATCTCTTTTTTGTTTTTTTTTCTAGTTCTATCTTATCTTGTCCGAGATTTTTTTATCTTGAAGATATAGAAATCAAAAAAAAATATCCTCGTCGCGAGATGTTTCTTTTTCGCATTGATAGAGATGTTATTTCAAAACCTTTTCAACTAGATCCCCTCAATGAAAATGGCTATCTATTGCTCTCGGACGATAAAAATTTTCTTGAAACATCCATAGCACAAAATGATCGACTGTCATTTTATGATGATGCTTTAGGATTAAAATTAAAAGATGCAAAAAAAATTCCCTGTGAGCATGATTTTATTTTAGAGTTGCAAGATGAGAATGATCGAGCGGCTTATCTTGTTC
>CAZFSQ010000068.1:0-8323 GCA_964521975.1 uncultured Oligoflexales bacterium
GGCACGAATTGAAGCAGGTATATCGCAGGAAGAGCTAGAAGAAATAACAGGAATCAAGAGATCGAACATTAGTGCACTTGAAAATAATCGCTTGGGGATGACTTCTCATTATGCAGAAATATTGGGTGCGGCCCTTGGTGTGCATCCGGCAGATTTATTGTATCCGAATCGCAAGGTTGTAAAGACAGAAGAAATACTAAAAATTGAAAAGAAGGCAGAAGAAGTAATTAAAAGACATGCGGCCGGTTGAGCACATGAGTGAACAAATCAAATTATAAGTTTATCTTCAACCCCAGACCTAAAAAATCTGGGGTTTTTATTTCATCTGTCCCCTATTCCAAATCATTTTTTAACCGACAAATTTATTTTGAAATTTCTTTTCTCGTTCACTGTCTCAAAACACGCCATAAATTATAGCTTTTCATGGCGGGTTTTTCTTGAGGTCAAAATGAGATATTTTGTCATCAATCCTTGTTTCAAATCTAAATTGCGATTATCCTGTAGGAGTTTCAAGTGATTTTTTACAATTTGAGCTGTGCTAGAGACGGGAATTTTTGCAATTTAGCAAAATTTGAGTGCTCATAACTGCATGAAAATGTATTTTTAAAGGTCTTTACTTGTGGAAACTAAGTTTCCATGTTATAAAGTAAGTATAAACTAGGTTTCCAAGGGTTGGGGATTAGAATTGGTCAAAAAGAAAAGGGCTTTAAAGCCTAATAAAAAAACCACGGAAGAATTATTTTCGGCCATTAACGAAGCAATGCTTAATGGTGATTATTATTTTACAGACCATGGCGATAAAAGGTCAAAAAACAGAAAAAAAGTGAACGACTTGGAAATAGTAAAAATATTAAGTGGTATAGATAAATGGCACGAAAGTACTAAGGACAAGTTTGAAAATAATAACCTGGATTGGAATTATCATATAAGAGGAAAAAACAGCGACGGCGATCACATAAGGATTGTAATTTCCTTTGATAAAGACGGGATGCCTATAATCACTGTGATTAATTTGGATGAGGTGGAAAATGAGCAGTAATACAAAGATTCAAAAAAATTATTTATATAACGGCCTTGGGTTTCCTATTATTTTGGAACACGCTGATTTCAAAAAGATTGGTGGAAAATGGCTTTTAAAAATTGATGTAAAGAAGCTTGCTGAAAAAGTTATAAGGGCCTTGCCCTACAAGCCAGTGGGATTAACTGGATCAGAAATACGATTTATAAGAACATATTTTGATCTTTCTAAAAGAAAATTTGCTGAAGAGATCAAGGTGAGTCATACCGCCGTAAATAAATGGGAAGAATATGATCAAGAAAGGGCCAAGATAGATATTCATGTCGAGATCATGTTGAGATCGTTAGTTAAACTTAAACTTAACGAAGAGAGTGATTTTTCAAATTTCTATAGAGGTTTAATGGATGACGTTAGAAAATTTTCTGACCAAGCCAGTGCTGAACCAATGAAAATTGCAGGATAGGGCAACTCACGTCAAATTATAATAATAGTCTGTGCAATCAAGGATGATGTGTGGAATTTGAAAAAAGTGAAAATAAAAGTTCATCTCTCATAAAGTCAGTAATTCAAGAATCCAAAAAAATTCGTGTAGAAAGAGGATCAGATCTCTTTAGTGAAAAAAGATCTGATCCAAAAACATACGAAGTACCTGCACAGATTCAAAAAACGAAGAGTGAAAATCTCGATTACAAAAAAGTCCGTGATTCACACGTCAAACTCTCTCATTTAATTCTCGAATATGATAAAAATTTTTTTGACAAAAATAATCAAGTATCTAAAACAAAAAAACCACGTTCAAAATCAGTTCATCTTTATATAGATGAAAATATCGAATCATTCCTTAAGGCCGAATCAAGCAAGTCTCACACAAAATGGGGACTCAGAAAAAATGCAGGATTTGGATCTTTAATTCAGAAATTTATCGAAAACTTCATCGAACTCAAAAAACGTGAAGAAAAACAGCTTAAGAATATTGAAAAAATCATTAGTGATTTTAGATCCAATTTAGTGGAGTTCAAAAAATTATCAAGTGATCCTATCGACTATCGAAGTGCTGAGAATACTAATCAAAAAATGAAAGTACTTTCTAGTGACCTTCAAATTTTATTAGTGCTTTTAGAATTTGAGGAAGAATCTCTTAAAAATTGTTTGGGTGATGATTCATATAAATGGTTAGATTTTATTACTAAGTGGAAGTTTCACACATGAATTCAATAGTAGAAATAAATAAAACCGAAAGGAATCTACGCCGTAATCTATCTGATAATGAAAAGAATCGGTTATTATTTATTATGGAATTAGACTCTATTGGAAGTAGGGCCGAGTACAAGCGAGGTCTTTCAGAATTTATCACTTACCTGAGACTTGAGTTTTCAATTAATGAACTTGTTACCTCTCGTGAGCATATAAATGCTTATAAAAATTACTTATTACATAATAAGAAAAATGGTAAATCGACGATCAATAAAAAATTGGCAGTTGTCTCTAGTTACTTTGCCTATTTAATTTCAAAAAAAGTTCTTGAAAATAATCCTTGTGAATTTATTAGGCGATTTAAAATGGCCAATGTTGGAACGTCAGTTGCAATCACCCGAGAAGAAGTTGAGCTGCTGTATAATTCAATGTCCACTGAAAAGCTTTACAATTTACAAACAAAAACAATGATTATTTTGCTCTTTGAAACAGGGATGCGAATTAGTGAATTACTTTCGCTAAAAATCGGATCGATTAAACGCGATTTCGGCGATTATATTTTAGAGTTTGAGCAAAAGGGTGGGGCCATTCATCGCGTGATTCTCAACGAATTGGCATTATCGTATCTGGGAAATTTTTTGGAAGAACTCGCTATTAGCGGATCTGAACTAACTGAGGAAAAAATTCTATTTCAAACTAGAAGTGGAAGAAAAATTAATCGGAAAAATTTTGCACGATTATTAAAAACATTGGCCCAAAAAGCAGGGCTTAGTGTTGATATTCACCCACATACAGCTAGAGTGAGTTTTATTAGACAAATGCATAAAGAAAATATGGATATTTATTCAATTAGAAAGAAAGTTGGGCATTCAAGTGTCAAAACTACTGAAAGATATCTAGGATAAAAATTAAAATATTATTTTGTAAAAAAATGTTCTAAACTAAAATCACAACAACAAACACAATCCTTTCGGTTCTTTCAATTTTTTTGAAAGGATTGTGAATGTTTTCGAGATTCATAGAAATTTTTTTGAGAACATATAAAAACTTAGGCGAGTTTGCCATATTCGTTACAAGTACGCAGGCTTATGAAAATCATACTCTGAGCGATTGCGATGAGGTCTTGAGAAAACATAAATCATCGTTGATTCAATAAATGAATGGCGTAATTGTTGCTGAATCATCATGAGTGAAGCACCTCTGGCCAAAAGATTAGTTGCTAAACTATGGCGAAATAAGTGGGGAAATATCCTACGCCCAATTTTGGCCCTAGCAGAAGTTAAACGTACAATTTTTCTTATATCACCCGTTTTGAGGCAATTGTTTTTGACCAAAGTTGTGAAAAGAAAATCTGTTTCTTCCCTTGGAAATGCTTTTAAATACTCAATGAGTAATTTTGTACATTCAGGTGCAATATTAACGACGCCATCCTTTCTATTTTTACCATCAAAAACTATAACTTGATTGGCACCGAGGTCTACATCTTTTAATTTTAAATTGCAAAGCTCTTGGTTTCTTAGTCCTGAATAGGCCAATAAACTAATCAGTGCTTTAAGGCGAACAGTTCGAGCATTTTGGATGATGCGCGATACTTCTGCTTCGGTGAGAACATCTTTTACTATACGTTTTGGCTTTTTAGGCCTTGCCAAACGAATTGGTGTTCCAGTTTTAAAGCGAGTGTAGTGCTCAAGCCCAAGTCCGGTATTTACTATATGACTGTTGCTATACTTTTCGTTATACATCCATGTGATGTGCTCCTTAATATTTTTATACTGAGGAATATGTTTTTTCATTCGTCGAAGAGAAATGCTCACAGTTCGACAATATCCATTAGCTGTTACTTCACAATGGCCGAGATCCACGATTAGGTAGTTTTTGAATTTAGTAATTTGATTTTGTAATTTAACTTTGTCCATTGTTCAAGCCTTGTTTAATATTATTATCATGATCAAAAAAACCATATAAAGAAAATTGGAAAAGAGTAAACCCTGGATGCTTAATTTTTCTTTTTCTAACTGGCAGTCGAGTAACTTTAAATTTTTTCGGAGACGAAAATGAAGACTCATGATTTTTTTTATTTTGACGGTTCCATTTTCTCGCAGTCTTCACCATAATCGTGCCCTTGCCAATAAAAATGACCTAAAAGAATAATAAAAGTTTACCTTATCGCTCATCTCACTCGCTCGACGAAGACTAGTGATTTTTTTCCCACAATGAAAGCAGTGGCCTTTTAGTGACTTTTTTTTACCAATCTTCGCAAGCAAGTCTAATCGATCTTCAGTGTTGTTTGTAGACTGATCCGTTACATTTTTTATTTTTTTTATTTTTAAGCGAAATTTCTGCTGTCGCAAACGACCATGAATGCGGCCTTTTTTAGAGTTTGCATAACGCTGATTACTGATCCGAAGTTTTTCTTGACGAGAAGTGCGAGAACAGAGGGACGAGCAGTATTTTTGACCACGCCAACAATGCTGACAAATACTAAAGCGAGATCGACATCTGGGACATATTTTTTCTAAGCCATATACTTTTTCCATCTTTATGCCCAACAAAGTGCATCATGTGAAAAAAGTGACCCAAACCACCTCCAAGACCCATTTTTAAGGCCAAAAAGGCATAGATGGACCCCAAAAGAGTAACCCAAATCGAGGGTAATTCGATAAAAATGGATAAAAAACAACCAAATTGGGTCACTTTTTTTGCATGATGGTATTTAAATGATTGAAATTAAAGATAAAAGTACTATCTGTCACCACGAAAAAAAGCTAAATAATGCAAAAAAACCTACTTAATTTTTTCGAGCAATTTTTCAATTCTTTCTAGCTTGGCTTTGATTTCTTTGTTCTCTGCTTTTATGTCTTTATTTTCTGCTTTTATGTCTTTATTTTCTGCTTTTAATATCTTATTTTCAGCTCTCAAAGCTGAAGTTTCACTTTCCAGCTTCTTTTTCATAAAAGTATTCTCTGTCTCAAACTTTACTTTCAACATTGCATTTT
Organism: uncultured Oligoflexales bacterium; assembly: GCA_964521975.1. GTDB lineage: Bacteria > Bdellovibrionota_B > Oligoflexia > Oligoflexales > CAZFSQ01 > CAZFSQ01. The sequence goes on from CAZFSQ010000068.1 coordinate 5,209, forward strand.
CTTTTTTAAGTAAATCAATGTCACGACTATGATCTTCAGTAGCTTTAAAAAGCTCGCTTATGAATTTATTTATTTGTTTGAATGCTTGGATGATTGGCGCAACTAAAACCGCATAATCAACCTTTTTGAAGCCTGTATTAGGGTCTTGGTAGACTGCTGTCGGGAAAACTTTTTCAATATCTTGAGCAATAACACCAATATCATGACGACCTGGGCTGTTTGATTTTTCATTCCAATCAAACTCGACTCCTCTAAGTGAGAGTATTTTATGAAAAGGATCTTTTATTCCCTGAATATTTTCTTTAAGTCTAATATCAGACGAACAATTAGTTCCACCAGCTCCGTTTCCGAGAGTACAATCTGTACTTCCTTGGACTCGTAAATTTCCTACAACGTGGAGTTTTTCTGAAGGAGCTGTTGTCCCTATACCGACGTTTCCTGCAAAATAGGAGGGAGCTGTTGCGTCGGATGCATAAATGGACCATGCATTTGTCGCTTGAATATTTCCTAAGTACAAACCATAGCCGTTTGTTATTGTCCCTGCTGATCTGGTTATGCTTCCCTTAAAAGCTGAAGCTGTCGATGTTAAAGTGCCAGCTCCGGATGTATTTGATACATATGAAGATGTTCCGATTATTTCTGTGGCCTGCCCACCGTTGTAATTATTGACTTCATTTCTTTGTCCTTCTGTAAGCGCCGTACTTGTTGGGCTTTGCACATCTAATTTATTATATCCACCACGCAAGCTAGATAGAGTTCCACCTGCCCAGTTATTAATATCAAGAAGGTTATATATACCAACAACATCTCCAACCAAAGCTAAAGAGTCCACGTCTCCAGTCAAAAAACAGGTATTTCGAAAGATTGAACCCGGAGCTGTATTACCAATATTTAATCTCTGTGTATGACTAACACCGCTGGTTGCTGTTACATCATAAGTTGTATTGGTACTTCCGAGCACTGTCAGTTTAGTCGATGGAGTAGTTGTCCCAATCCCGACATTGCCTGCAAAATATGATGCCGCCGTAGCATCCGAGGAATAGACAGACCACTTATTAGTCGCGTTGATTGTTCCTAAATAAATTCCATAGCCATTTGTAGCAGTTCCAGATCCAAGGACATTACCCCAATAAGCATAGGCATTCGTCATCGTATTTCCAGATTTAGGTTCGATATGTGAAAATACGCCATAGGCTGAAGCCGTGCTGGCCCCGCCTCCCAAGTTCTGCTCGACCCATGAACTCACTCCAATCATTCCACCTTGAGTCGGGTCTGTTTGTGTCGCGGTACCTAGAGCCGTTATATAAAAGCTGCCTGCTCGAGCATCCTCCGCTGTTCCGGAAGCTATTATGTCGCCTGTAATTGCATTATTACTAGTTCCCGAAGATATCGATCTTGTACTGTTAATTTGACCAACTACGTGAAGCGGCGAGGACGGGGTCGCAGTTCCAATACCAACATTCCCACTTCCTGTCACAACCATTTTCGGAGTTACTGTCGAAGTTGACTTCGAAACAAGTAAATAATTATTAATCGTGGCCCCATTTGAGATAGCTGCCGCCGTCGTTCCAAAGGCTCCTCTTGTGAGTCCAGTAAAACTTGTTCCAGTTGTTCCTGTAGAAGAAATCGCTTCGCTACCCACTAAAAGTGTTCCAGCTGACGGATATCCAGCTGTCGAGACGACATTAAGTGTTGTGTCCCCAGAAGTGGCAGCACCGTTTGCAGTTGTAAGAGTTACTGGGGCAGATCCACCCAACCCACTAACAGCTGCTCCTACATAATTATTTACATACTGAACGTTCGCTACTTCTGTCGGGCTTGCTCCACTTGGAAGTTGTGTATATAAAAACGATGTCGGTGAAGTAAAACTAAATGTTCCACTCACCACCTGAGACGTAGCTGTCTTGGAAATGTAATCACCATTTAAATCATTGAGATATTTTTGAACTTTCCCAAAGGCATCGACAATTTTATCTGTGACTCCTAGAGTAGGTTTTACTGTGGCATTAATAGCATAAGTTGTAAGTGGTGCATTTAAAACCGCATCGTTGAAGTTCGCCCAGGTTTTATCACCTCTTAAATATAAAGCTGAATCAATTGAAGAGCTATAAATCTTAGATGGGTTAATTGTGTTCTCTGCGATGTCGGCTCCCGTGATCGAGAGATCTGTGATATCTGCAGAGCCCACCATTGAGGCTCCGCCTGCTCCTGGAATCCAATTGGTTCCATTCCATTTTAGCACATCTCCTACAATCGGAGCGACGGTTGTGATATCTACATTCGCAAGATCATTTAAACTTGATCCAGGAATTTTTAATCCACTTTTTAAATTAGGATAATCTCCAGGGATTAAATTCACTAAACCTTTTCTACCATTAAAGCTTGTGACCGAGGTTTTTGATAGTTCAAGCTTCGTCCAATTGTAATCATCTGAAATAATCCAGTCGCCCGCGGCATAAGACGTCCCTGTCACTGGTGGATAAATTCCAGCTGCACTGACAACAAAATAATCACCGGGGTTAGAAGCTCCGATGTCGGGAATAGTTTCTGTATTTGGATTCCAAGTGCCCTGAAAAAATTGAGCATCTATAAGAGAAGCCGGCGCCCAATCTATTCCATTAAATTTTAAGACTTGCCCGGCTAAAGCACCCATTGGTGCAAGATGAGCACCTGTGACACTGTTATTATTTAAACTGAAAAGAACTGGCACTGTTGCTGCTGCATTCGCAGTTGAAAGAATCATATTGAAAACTTGTCCAACGTTGAGAGTGACGGCCGTGATTCCGTTAGCTACAAGGGAGCTGGCCGAAGTGGATTCCACGCTTAGTGTTTGGGTATTTCCGTCTTTTTCAAGTTTGACTTGAGTTATGCCCGACAGATTAGATCCAGTCAGAATTAATTGATCATTTTCAATTTTAACTTCGGCGATATTTAAATTTAAAATTCCAAGTTGTTTATTTTTTGTTCCCATCAATGTGACATCGATTTTACCTTTGGCAATGCAACCAGTAAGAAGGCATGTCAAAAATAAAAAATATATTAGTTTAGATGATGCTTTCAAGGTTACAACCTTATGATGTGAGTGAGTGAGTGAGTGAGTGAGTGAGTGAGTGAG
>CAZFSQ010000069.1:0-8270 GCA_964521975.1 uncultured Oligoflexales bacterium
ATTAAGAACGGCAACATATAAATCTATATCGCAAGCAGTCATATGGGTGATTAAATACCCTGCAAATATCGCAATTGTATGATCTTTATCTTGAAGCATTATTTTAATCTTGGGTAGAAAATTGCTTAAATCATATTGATCAAAATTTGAGTTCAGTTTTTTTTGTAAAGTTGTGATTTCTGGTAAACGGTTTTCCATATTTTCAGAAGAGCTAAAAAAATCTTCGAGTTCACTTAAAATATCTTGAGAATGAGCCATGGTGGCCGTGAAAAATAACAACGAAAGTATAAGAATGATTTTTTGCATATTAGTTTGTGTTTTTACTTAATTAATTTTGATAATGCAACAAGTAATAAAAGTGCCATCTTAATAAAATTAACTAAAATGTAACTACGCGATCCGCAAGATTGACATGGTGTTTGCCTAAATCCCTTTTAACTAAGTATCTTAATGAGTTGGCCTGGTTTTTGAATAGAAGTAATTGGGTAAAGAAATATTAATAACAATTTTTGAAGGAGGGATTTTTATGAGACTAGCCCGAACAGTTTCTTTGATCGCCATGTTAGTTGTTCCAGGATTTTTAACAGGCACAGAAATCAATGATCATGATAGAGGTAACCCACAACTGGTAGCAAGGTTAGCTTACCAGCTTGCTGATTCTGCTGAAGCATTAGAAAATGAAGCAGAGTTTTGTTCTGAAAACGATGAAGATGGACCGATTGTAATTGAAAGAGGTGGTGGAGGGCATCATGATTCAGATTCAGTGACACCGAATGATCATGATGATTTGAATGATTTATCTATTTTAGCTCGCAATCTTCATTTATCCGCTAGCCGACTTTATCGCATTGCTCGGTCTAATTTAGGTGGGCTTAATATCAATGTAAGTCCAGAGGATCACGAGAGTGATTCTAATTTGGATTATGCATTTAGAGTTGTTGCTCGCGATTTTAGAATGCTTGAACGCGGTTTTCAAAATGCAGCATATTCTGGTGGAGTATCTACAAGAGCCAGAATATTGATGAGTCAAATTAAGGACCGTTATCGTCGCTTAAATTATACTATGAATCAAATTTAAGTTGCTTGAACTCTTTTAAATTCCCTTCTAAAATTCGACTCGCAGTTAAGCAGTTGAACTTTATGAAGGGAATTTTTTTGTCACCTCGCAAACCACTTTTTATTTTTGCTCACCGCCAAGAAGCATTTTATTTTTTGCAAGATAAAAAAATTTTAAAAATAACAGAAGATTGTTTTGAGTATGATGATTATTTTCTTTTGCTGACAGGTGAGGGACTTGTTGCTTCTTTATTTTATACAACGCAAATTTTAGAAAAAATAAATTCTCAAATTTTATTTGTTTGTAATTTTGGAATCTGTGGATTGATTGATGAATCAAGAAAAGATTTGTCGATAGAAAAAACGGTATATATTCGCACCGTTTATGCAGAAAAAAAATTCCATTCATTTTCATCATTAGATAAAAGTGATTCTTGTGATGTGATTTCAGCGGCGGAGAGAGTTAAAGATTTGGAAAGTTCTAAAAAGTTGTCTTGCTTCGCTCCGATTGTAGATCGAGAGCTTTGGGGGATTGCTTATGCTTGTCAGAAGTATTCCATTCCGTGGAGAAGTATTAAAGTCATTAGCGATACACCTGAGATGGCATGTAAAGTAGTTACTGAACAAGCAGATAAATGGGGTAAGATGCTTTGGTGGGAATGGCGAGAAAATTTTAGAGCGATTAATTTGAATAAAAAAAAATCCAGAGAACTTGGTAAAGAATTTCATGTGACAGAGTCACAAAATTATCAATTGAGAAAATTATTTGAATATTTAGAAAGAAGAAAAGATTCTGGTTTGGAATTAGAGCTTGAAGATTATAAGAGTGAATTGTTACTGAATCAAAATCAAAAACCCAAAGATAAGACTAAAAAATTAATTGAGTTCTTATCAAAAAAATTAGAACCTCGCTTGTATGTTTGAAAAAATATTTATTGAAAAAGAAGTTTTAGAACATCATCGGACTAAAGAAATTCTCAAAAATTTTTCAAAAGTTGCTACGTATGAAATCCCACATTTGAAAGATGTTTTTGAGGCGGTACGAAAACCCTATCTACATAAACGTGATTCACTTCAATTATTTTTGGCGAAAAAAAATGGGCAATTGCTGAAAGAAGCTCCTTTAGCCTATGGAACAGCAGATGAACCACATTATTATTTTTTTCATAGTCTTAACTGTATCTATGAATGTGAGTATTGTTTTTTGCAAGGATATTTTCATTCTCCCGACATTGTATTTTTTGTAAATATTGATGAGATATGTCAAGAGATGGAGAAAGTATTAAAAAAGCATGAGGGTGTAAAACAGGTTTGGTTTCATAGTGGAGAGTTTTCAGATTCGCTAGCCCTATCCCATATTTGGAATGAGTGGGAAGAATATTGGAATTTTTTTTCGCGTTATCCTAAAGCAAAACTAGAAATAAGAACAAAATCTGGGAACATTAAATCAATTTTAAATTTAACACCTTTAGAAAATGTTATTTGTTCTTTTTCATTGTCACCCGAAAAAAGTATTTTGAATTATGATCATAAAACAGCAAACTTGAGACAGCGTCTTGCGGCGATGAAAAAATTGGTTGAGCGTGGATTCAAAATTGCGATTCATTTAGATCCTATAATTTATTCTTCCGCTTATTTAGAAGATTATCAAAAAATGTGGAATGAGATTTTTAATTTCATTCAAGAAAAAAATATTGAATATGTGTCGATGGGAGTGGTGCGGTTTACGCAAGACGTATTTCAGGCTTTTAAGCAGCATTATCCCGAATCAAAAATTTTAGATTATCCGATGGAAAATTCTAAAGAAGGTAAAGTTCGATATAAAAAAGAAATCAGAAATGGAATGCTAGAGAATATAAAAAAATTGAGTGTGCAGTTAGGAATTCAGGAAAATAAAATTTATTTTTGCATGGAATAGATTTTTTTTTTTAACCGCTTGAATCAGTAACTTGAACTGTTTGAGTGGAAAGTGTGTAAACAATTTTACCGAATGAGTCTGTTGATCGGATACAAAAATAATATGTTCCTACAGGAATGGAGTTGCTAGCTGGATCAATATTAAGTGGTGAACTGTTTACGCCTGTTGTCCCTGTCGATGTCCATCCCGTTAAAGAACCATCGGTGCAATTAGTATTGCTGGCTTTGTAATAGACATCCATCGAAATTTGAGTCATCTGATCGTAAAGATCATCAGTAATGCTGACACTGATGTTAGAGGATTCCCAGGCATTTTTATCAACGGATGTTGGAGTTACGCCTGATATCGTTACATTGGTTTGATAACAAAATCGTGAAGCGGCGACTCCGGCCACGGTTACCCCATTACATAATTTTGTTGCATCAAAATTAGCCATCTTTGCAGCTTTATAATTGTCATTCGCGACGCAATTTGTTTGACCATCGGTATTGCAGGCGGCTGCTCCTGTATAAGAACCTGTGACACCAGCTAACACAACGCTTGATTTGATATTGGCGGCTGTTACATTGCTCATATCGACTGCTTTGAAGTCAGTATTAGCAACACAACCTATTTGACCATCTGACGAACAATCTGCATGAGATTCTTCTACGATAGCACTTAGATCGAGAGTCCCTGCGGCAATGGTTCCATCGCATAACATTAAACTGGTTGTCGTCGCAACTTTGGTTAGGTCGGGGTCAACGCAATCGGTATCAGTAAGTTTGATGGCGACAGTAGAGTTTGAGTTGTTGTTAGGAGATACTTCAATTGTTTGTGAAGTTTCGACTGCTCCGCTGCTAGATGTTGCAGTAGTGGTAGTCGATGACGAAGTTTTTATAGCACTTCCCACAGTTTCACTCGTCTCTGTCGCTGTAGTTTCATCTGTAGCAGCAGTTTCTTCTTCGGTGGGTTTTTTTATTTGATCGCAATTTACATGAGTAAAAAAAATAAAAATTAAAGTAAATGTTTTTAAACTAATCATCGTTTTTCCTTTCAATAAAAAAGTTATTCACTGTTCATCGGATGAAAAAAATAAAAGTTTAATTTTGTTAGCTTATAAATTTAAAAAACTGTGTAATTTTTTTAATCTTTCATACCCATTGCAACCAATGCTTAATCCAGCAAAAAAATCGGTTTCTGTTTTTCTTCTCAAACGTACATCAACAGCCATCGAATTTTCATTTCCACTTGTTTTTTTCATAAGATCTAAAAATTTCTTGTATAGGATGTCTTCTGATTCTTTCCAAGAGAAATACCAGATTTCTTCAGCTAATAAAAATGCTTCATGAAAAATTTCACGCATATGTAAAAAATTTTCCATTTCTAATAATAATCCATTTCGGGGAAGTCGATGAACTCCACAAAGTGAATTTGCAACGGTATTAAATAACCATTTTTGTCGATAAATATTTTTGATGTCTTTGTTGATAGAAAAAATTTCCAAATTAATTTTTTTATTCAAATATATTTTTCCATTTTCATTCGTCAAGATAACTTTTTTATGAAAAATATCCCAACGAGCTCCGATGTCAGTAACACCTAAACACCATTCGTGCTGCGGATAATGATGAGCAAAGTGTTTAAGAATATGATCAATCGCACCGTTGCTGATGGTGATATGGGTTTGATGAAGATTTTCTAAAATTAAATTATGTGAGATTGCTGAAAATAAGTCATAGGCTTTCACGGCATATATATTGACGACAGAATTTATTGATTGAGCAATGCGGTCATGTCTTCCAATAAGTTTAGCCGTAATACCAGAGTCTTTTAATATCTGATAAACACCAGTTCCTAATGCACCTTGGCCGATGATGTTAAATTCAATTTTATCCATAACAATTGAATTCTAAACAAAATTGCATTTTTTTTCGCTAATTTTTAAATAGTTTATATTAAACAAACTCAAAATTTATGCCGATCATACAATGATGGAAAATTTAGTAGTTAAAAATCATGATTCTATTCCTAAGCAAGATCTATCATCCAAAAATGTTCTTGTTGTCTGTGATGAGACATCTTGGATATGGCCATTTATTCGATCCAGCTTAGAGGAATTATCTTGTCAATTCTTACGAGTACCAGGAAATTATCCTATTCGAGGGAATAAAGAGAGATTTCAAAACCTAAATTTCTTTGTTGTATTTTGGGAGAATAAATCGCGACCTGGAGGTGCGTGGATTGAAGAAGTGTTGGATGTCTATCCAAATATAGACGCCAAAGAACAAATGATTGTGATTACCAAAGAACCGACGCATCAAGATATTTTTTATCTTACAGAACTAGGGATTAAAAACATTTTAAAAATTCGCGGAAGAAATATTGATCTTAGTCAGTCAAAATTGGAACTCATTTCGGCGATCAACTCTCAAAATCAAATTCCAGAGAGTGAAAAACGCTGGGCGTATGTTTTAGAAAAGTTGCAAAATTTAAAATCTAATTTAGAAGCAACGCAAGAAGATTGGTTTAGACTTTTAGAGGAATTAAATCCTTTGAAAGAAGATTTCCCGTCAGCTCGATTCTTAGATACGATGGCATGTCTATTATCGGGAATGAAACGGAAAGAAGAAGCAGAGTCCTATTGGCAAAAAGCCATAGACAAGAATCCTAACTATATTAAAATTTATCAGCATCTCAGTGAACACTATATGGAAAATGGTGATATTGAAAAAGCAATTGCCATGATGCAAAGGCTGATGCTCTGGAACCCATCGTCCATATCAAGGTTTGCTCAAATGGGAGAAGCCTATCACCGTATTCATGAAACACAAAAGGCGGAGCATTTTTATTCGCAGGCGTTAGAAAAAGATGCTTATTGTGGTATTGCACTCAACGGGATGGCGGCTATTAAATTTTCAGAGGGTGATTTAGAATCGGCTCGCAAACTATTGTCGCGGTCATCTCTGGCGGAGAGGGTTGCTTCAGAACTTAATCAAGTGGGGATTAAACTGGTGAATGAAAATAAATTTCAAGAAGCGTTGGAACATTATACGAAAGCTCAATATGTTCTGCCGCAGCAAGAAAAAGGACCCAAACTTTTTTACAATATTGGCCTTTGTTATAGCAAGTGGGGAAAAAATAAGATGGCTATGGAGTTTTTGAAAATTGCTCTAATTAAAGATCCGAAATATGAAAGAGCGATTAATCTGATGGTGAATATAAAGAATCAATAAAATGTTCCTCACTTTATTTATATAGAGTGAGGAACATTATTGGCTTGTTATTTTTTACCTTGGTAAACAATTCCTTTATTCATGTTTGAGTATAATGTTTGTTGGTATTGAATATTATTCTGATGGGGAGACACAGTAGCCCCTTTGTTATAAAAACTATTCGCTTCAATATACGTTGAGTTACATCCATTGCCCCATGCATTATTTCTGCAAGGATTGGCATACATGTTATTAAGAGTGTCAATATAGCGGTTTTGAATTTTATAATATTGGTTGGTTGTGTAGTAATCCATAGCAACACCGAGTCCAACGCTCAATAAACTAAATACACCTGACATGTCCCAGCTACTTCCGCGACATTCGTAACTGCTGCTGTAATAAGCTCCACCACTACCGTTACAGTTATTATTGAAAGAATTATTATTTCCAGGATTATACATGTAGCCATTGGAGCCTTGTTGATTGATGCCAGGATTATATTGATACGTTGTTGAACCGTTACCCCAAGTAGTTTGGTTTGGATTTGTCCAAGTCGTTTGGTTGGGATTAGTAGTATTGCTATATGTGTATTGAGTCGATAATGCGTTATTATTGTTATTTCCATATAACCATGATTGTTGCTGGTTTTGGTTGCTATAAAAATTTTGATCCATATAAATTCCATTTTGGTTATAAGCAGTTTGTTCAACGCTTACAATTCCGTCAGCAGAACCTTCTTTTAAACCAACAACGATCTGAGCATTGCTTTTATCATCTGTTAAAGTTAATGCTTCGTACCCAGCTTTTTCATTGAAATGATTGATTGCGGCAGATAAATCAGTTTTAACTTTTTCATCTTGGCTATCAATGGTCACTGTTTTATGAGCTTTGGCTGTTCTATAATTATCAGTTTTTGTGCCACAGCTTATTACAAGGAAAGTTAGACAAACGTAACCCACAAAAGAATTTTTAAATCTCATCAACATAAACAGCTCCCTTCAAAATTAAGTAATCAACAGCTTCCACAAGAAGTGCATCTATTGCCAAAACTAAAAAGTTCCGGCAATCCCAAGATTGCAAGAGTGTTGCCAAATATATTTTTCTTAAATTACTGTAATGGCTAGGATAAAAAAACACGCTGTAGGGATGGGTTATTTACTTTCTTTGCAGGTGTCAAATAATTTGACATTCGGATACTAGCAAATGCTTTAAAAATCCATAAGCAAAACAAAGCCAAAGAATATTGTCAGTAATTAAATTGGGGGGGGGGTAACTTAAAAATAAATGGGTATATTGATCGGAGGATTGAAGCGACGAAGTTAAACATTTTCCAACATAACCATAATGTGAATAATGGTTATGTTGGTGTGTGAAGCATTTTAAAGTAAAATTAAAAAAATTATAACCAGAGTCTAAAGCCAACACCAATCGCTGTTAAATCGCTTTTCATGTCTTTGACAACGGGTGAGCCGCTGCTACGTAATAAAGATTCTGTCAAAACTTTTCCTGAACCTACGACAGAAAGTTGTGAGCTAAGATAGTAATTCACTCCTAAAGAATAAAAATATCCGCTTCCATAAAATGTCGATTGTTCAAGACGTCTTTGATAATTAAGTTTTGAGCCAATAAATCCTCCGCCGATTTCTAAATTGCCGACAGGAGCCATAAAAACGAATCGCGATTCAGCACTGAGTCTTGAGCCACTGAGATTTTCAAGAGAATCGTTCTTTGTTTTGAGGTTTACAAAGGTATGACCAACGTTGAATTGTACAAATTTTAAAACTTCAACACCCACACCACTTGTCAATCCAAAACCTTGCCAAGTATATTTTCCTGATCCGTGATTGCTTCCTTGTCCTAGACTTGCAGCAAATCCTTGATCAACGGAGGTATTCATAATTCCATATTCACCATCCACACCCTGAGAAACTAAAATGTGAGAAATCACCGATGAACGCATTTGATTGGTGTAATTATGTATATAACCAAATGTTTGTGCCGAAATTGTTTTGTTAAACCCTAGAAATAATGTGATCAATAATAATACGTTTTTCATAAAAGACTCCTTTCAGTTATTAATAATTCTCAATCTTTGAGAAACT
>CAZFSQ010000070.1:0-8192 GCA_964521975.1 uncultured Oligoflexales bacterium
ATTCTCTCCTCCCCCTTCTCAAACTCATCCCCCTCCTCTACGAAACGACCAAGGGCTTCGCCCCTGGACCCAGGACAGAGGAAATGCCACCGTCATCCCAAGCGAACAAAGTGAGCGTATGGGATCTTTTTTTCACCCATCACCAACCTGACACAAAATACCGCAATCCCAGATAAGCGAACTTTATTTAGGTGAAGTAAAACTAAATAGGTGGAGGTTAGTTTATGAAATTAAATACCATAATAGTAATAATGCTTTTATTGCAGAGTAAAATTGCTCAATCTGAAAACTTTATTAAAAAAGTTAGAGGTTCGATCAATGATATCAATATTGAATGGTTGATGATCGAGACTGATAATAAAGATTATGATGATGTTACTTTATTGCAGAAAAAATTTCCTTCCGCAAAAATTGCTCATGAAAATAATTTTTTGTGTGTTCTGCCACAAGTAAAAGAAATAAAAGAAAAGAATGTTCTGAATATACTTAATCAAACTATTTGTTTTTCATCGTTTGCTTTAGATAGCAAAAGAAATTTTTTAATCGGTGCTCCTATTAAAGAATTATATGAGGGCATTCAACATCCGATTACTTCTAAGGAACCATTATTAGGCAATGATGTTAAGTTGCTTAGCAAAATAAATTTTTATTTTGAAAATTTTGAATCAACTATTTTGATGGGAGAATTTGTATCATCTCCTCAAATTTTTTGTCAGGATTATATTTTGAGTCAGAAAAAAAATAATGTGAAAAGCTTTTCTAGCCAAACAATATCTGAGCAGTCACTCATCGACCTATGCCAAGATTTATATATTGCGAGCGACAAAGAAAATACAAAACTACAAATTTTAGATGAAAATAAAAAACAATTTATTTTTTCCCGATGGAAAAAAACAACAAAGGAGATTTTATGAAAAGCAATCTAGCAACACGTCTCAACAATTTTTGGGAAAGACTATCCGCAAGATATTCTCACCACTCATGGTGGCGAGCAGAATTTTTATTAGTTGCCTTGGCATTGTTTTTGGCTCTGTTGGGTTCTCTCTGGAATTCCATAGAGAACGACGACATTCGCGATCAAATGCTTGAGTACCAACAGAAAGTGAAAGTGGCCTATGTCACCGATGATATTCAAGCAGGTCAAATTATCGAATGGGGAAAAATAGAATATCGCATGATCCCCAAGGCAAGCATTACCAATAATTTTGTAAACTCCGACAGTATTTCGTTAGTGATTGGTAAACCAACACAAATTATTTTGAAAAAAGGTGATCCACTTTTTCTCAGTGCCATTCAAGGTGGTTTTCAAGATCAAAAAATTTCTGAAAAAATTCCTCTTGGTAAAAGGCTTTTCACTCTCAATATCAAAGAACGTGGGCTTTCTTACGGTTGGCTAAAACCAAACGACCATGTCGATATTATTGCTCATATGAATTTACCGGGGCGGGGCGACACAACATTTACACTGCTTGAAGATATTACGCTTGTCTCCATTGGAGCCAACACACTTCTCAACAGTAAAAAAACTTACTCTGGGGGGGATATCAGTTTTTTTGTTGATCCAGAACAATATGAAGTGCTCGCATTTGCAGAAAATAAAGGTTCATTTTCTCTAGCACTTCGCAATCCCAAAGATGTGGAAAAGAAATCCGACGGTAAAGGTGTCGATATGAATCAATTTCTCGATAATAAAATTGTTCACTCAGCGTCGGGTGGTGGCAATTTAAAAATTATCGAAGAAGGGAAACGGGTGATCACACGATGATAACTACAATCAAAGCAGTACCCAAAGAAACAATTTTGACTTTTGAAGTAACAACAGAACTCAAGGAAGGTATTAAAAAAGAAGTTTTAACTCAAGGCAGATACTTAATTGGCAGCAGTCCCTTCTGTCATATTAGAATTCCTTTGCCCTCGACAGAAATTTCATTAGCACTCATCATTCATCATCGCGGTGCTTATCTAAAAAGTTTGACGGATAAAACCCCGATCACCATCCGAGGCAAAAGATTAAAAAGCGGTGGTGAACATATTATCGGAGAAAAATTGCGTTTTCTGGTCTATGACATTCCCATTCACATTCACATGGTTGTTAAAAAAAATGAAATCTCACAAGCCACAAATGAAAAAAACAATTTAGAAAAAACGCAACTCGCAGCAATGCACGAACTTATTGACAGTCTTAGTCTACAAAATATGTCAAACTTGGAACGATTTCAGTATGCCCAAAAAGATCGTGCTAATTTAATTCTCGACAAAATTCTCAAAGAAAAATTATCGCCGGACACCGATGAAAAAAATCATGCCTTAGAGACACTTCACGCTAAAATTATAGATGAGGTTTTTGGACTAGGAGCCATTGAACCGCTTTTGAAAGATGAAACCATTTCTGAAATCATGGTCAATCATCAAGGACAAATTTATACAGAGCAAAAAGGAAAAATTCAACTCACCCCTCTCAGCTTTTCTTCGGATGATGCTCTTATGAATGTCATTGAACGAATTGTCTCAGCCTGTGGCCGACGTATTGATACTCTGTCACCGATTGTTGACGCTCGTCTGAAAGATGGTTCACGTGTGAATGCAATTATTCCCCCACTCGCACTCAAAGGGCCATGTCTTACGATAAGAAGGTTTTCTAAAACCCCACTCTCAGTTGATAATTTAATTTCATTTGGTTCCATGAATGAAGCCATGGCAAAACTATTAAAAATCCTAGTCGAAGAAAGAATTAATATTCTTATTAGCGGCGGTACTGGCTCAGGCAAAACAACATTGCTCAATGTTTTATCGCGATTTATTCCTGAAGATGAACGAATTGTTACGGTCGAAGATGCGGCGGAATTGCAATTGCAACAAACTCATGTGGTTTCACTCGAAACGCGTCCTGCTAATTTGGAGGGCGTAGGAGCCATCACCATTCGTGATCTTGTAAAAAATACATTACGAATGCGACCTGATCGCATCATCGTTGGAGAATGTCGCGGCGGCGAAGCTCTCGATATGTTACAAGCGATGAACACAGGCCATGATGGTTCGATGACCACAGGTCATGCTAATTCACCGGAGGATATGTTACGTCGTTTAGAAACAATGGTGCTTATGGCTGGGATGGATTTACCACTCATCGCTATTCGCGAACAAATTAGCTCGGCTGTTGATATTATCGTTCAGCAGACTCGCATGAAGGATGGGCAAAGATTAATTACAAACATCGCTTGGGTTCGTGGATTTCATCGACATGAAAATAGATATGATGTTGTGGAAATTTTAAAAGCAAAAAAACCGGGAGAATTTATTTTTGTAGAAGATGCATTACAAGAACTGTATCGAGTAAAGGAGATTAAATTATGATCGCAAGTGTTTTTTACTCGATGTCTATTTGGCTCATTATTTTTGTGTTGTTTAAAACAAACAAGCATCGCATAGCAAAAATAGTTTCTGAATATAAGGAAAATAAGCGATATAAGCAATTTGACCATCTTCTACCTCAAGCGTTTTCAATTATCGCAAGTTGTTTGAAAGCAGGATTGCCTTTACGCAAAAGTATTCAATCTTGCGTAGCTCAAATAAGTTCCCCTATGTCCGATGAATTGCGTATCGTCACGGATGAAGTTGCCTTAGGAATTCCTCTCCTAGATGCCCTCAAATCATTGAAAAATCGCGTTCCCACCTCAGCATCACAAATCGCTTTTGGTGCTTTGATTTTAGGTCAAGAACTTGGTGGAAATCTCCCTGACATTATGCAAAATATCGCCAACACCATTAAAAAACGTGAAAGTGTGGAAGGAAAACTAAATGCCCTCACGGCTCAGGGGCGAATGCAGTCGATCCTTTTATGTGCAGCCCCTCCAGTTATTTTCATTGGTTTATATTTTTATGATCCCACAAAAATTCAAATCATGCTCAGCAGTATCTTGGGAGTTTTTCTTCTCATCCTTGCCGTTGTTTTAGAAGTTATGGGAATTATGATCACCAGAAAAGTGATGAGGTTAGACATATGAGTATTTTACTTTTCATAACTAAATCAATTTATTTTTTATGCTTACTTTTTTTAGGATATCAACTGATGCGTAAATTTCCTCACCTTTTTTCGGGTTTATTCATGGATAAAACACATCGGCAGGAAACTCTTCTAAGATGGCGAGATGTTTTTGAATTAAAAATAAAAGACATCCAGTGGCCAGAATTGATCGACCAATTTTTAACAAAAAATTTGAACCGCACGCGATTTGATTATCATTTGAGTAAAAATCAATTTATTGCGACAGAATTTGTCAAAATCATTTTTATTTTTATGCTCAGTTTATTTCTGGCAACTCTCTTGGGTCGTACAATTTTTGTAATTGGATCATGTGCTGCTTTACTGTCACCTATTATTTCACTCACGCAACTTCATTTAAAAAGTCAAAATATCTTCATTAAAACACAGAAAGAGTTGCCTTACTTTATCGACTATCTTGTCTTGGCAATGGAATCGGGTTTAGATTTTACGAACGCATTAAAGCGAGTTGTGTTAGACTCACCTACTGGTTTTCTGCGACGCGAATTTGAGCAACTGTTACATAATTTAGAATTAGGACAATCTAAATCAACTTCTCTTAAAGAATTGGCTTTCAACATGCAATCACCCCATGTTCAGCTTTTTACTGAGACATTGTTATTTGCTCTCGACATGGGCACTGATGTCACAAAAACTTTACGCAGTATGTCAGAGAATCTGCAAGAACGGCGTTTTCAACTTGCTGAAGAAGGAGCTGGAAAAATTTCTGTCAAAATGATGATCCCGATGATGTGTTTTGTTTTACCGAGTGTGATGATTATTTTGTTAGCACCCATGATTTTAAGTTCTGAATTTTTTTATTAGGAGAAAAAAAATGAGAAAAATAAAAATGAAAAAAATAATTTTAATAGCATTTATTTTAAACGCAACGGCTGAACTTTTCGCAGAAAAATTAATTTTAATTCACGCGGTTTATGATCCAAAATCTATTGCATCCGAAGAACAAAATTTTTATGAATCATGCTTAAAATCTCTTGAAAAAGAAAATGCGTTTGAATTAAGCGAACATCTTAATAAAATTAAATTAGAAGCAGAACAAAAATATGAACCCATCATTAGAAATATTTTCGATGCCACAGCCAGTGAAGAAATTTTGCTCGTCGGTTGCGAGAAGAAAGATCATTTATTCTCTCGCTGTTTTTTAACTCTCTGGGATCGTGAAAAATCCTCTCCTGTGCTCATGGTAGAAAAAACATTTTCTCCAGCCATTGCTCAAATTTCACAATGGGGTGAACCCATGACTAAAAAATTATTTCAATCCCTTCGCGATAAAAAACATGAAGACGAAGAAAAGTTGTTAAATAAAATTATGGAATCAGGGACAGAAAAAGAAGTTGAAAATTTGTTGGAGCTACATCTTGGTATTGAAAATAAATTGAGTTTTGTGGGTGTTGTTAAAAAATACGAAAATTTTAATTTGGGTGTTCAATTTTTTTATGAACCGCAAAAATATCTAGGTTCTAATTTTCAGATATATTTTCCGCAAAAAATATCCGACGCATGGCAATTCACTTTTTCTTTGGGACCAGGATGGCAATGGGGTGTCGATAAAAATAAAAAACAGCAGGGCTTTCATCTTATGTCCTCCACTTTTTTAACATGGAAGTTCAATGAACAATTTAAGATTGGACCGCTTGTGAGTTTGAAATATAACGATGAAAAAAAAGATGGAGCACTCATGCAAACTTCTTTTGGTTTAGGAGTCGTGTTTTTAGAGTAAAAAATTGCAAAGACATGCAAGTGAACGACTTAAGGTTTATGTTTTTAAGAAATAAGTAAAAAGAATTATTTTACCCGTCTGATTAATTGGTTAACAATTTTTTGGAATTGACTTTCAAAAATTTAATTTGCAAAAAATTAAGTCTCTTATAAAAAATCCGAAATGGTAAAAGAAGGAAGTGGTTATGCAAAAATCTATTTTTATTTTTTTACTGATAGAATTATTTTTGTTCAGTTGCGGCTCTAATAAAAAAAGTAGAGGCACAACCTTAACGCAAGAAAAAATTGAAGAGATAGAAAAAGAAGATGTAAATTATTTCTCAACGCTCCAACTTTTTGATCCATCTAGTTTAGATGGGTTGCAACTTTCAAATCCGGTTATCAGTGCTCCCTATAATAAACTTACAAGAGTTGGAAACTCTGACCTTAAATTTCTTACTTTTCACGTTGGAACTAAAGTACAAGAACCAACTGATTTTACTCCGTTACAGTTTCATTGGTGGTGTGATAATTCAAATGGATTGGAAGGTGGTCCTGCATTAGCAGATTGGTATGGAACGGATCAAAATACTTGGTTTTTTCATGCTTATAAACCCAAGGCAGTAGATGGATCAAATCCATATTGCGGTTTAAATATTGAGTATGATGGTAATTCTATTTCTCCTATTAGTCCCGATAAACCTGGTATGAAGCCAGGGTATTTAATTCAAAACGGTGGGCCTCTTAAAGATTCACCACGAAGGTATGATGGAACACTTCCCGCAGTAAGAATTTCTGTCGCTGCACAAGAGAACTTACTTAAGCGGATTAGGACCGTTTTAACTGTAACTAAACCAACAGATGCTCAGAGAAATTATTTATTCTTTAAAAATTTAGCAGAAACACCTCGCAATGAAATTTGGTTTAAGTCGAACTTGGGATGGCTTTTTTTAGATACCACCGGGAAAATAAGTTTATGGAAAAATGGTAGCGAAGAACTCATTGCCTATACCGATTTACCGCAATCCCATGCCATGCGAATTTTAAATGGCGAGAGTACGGAGTCTCCTGCAACGCCTATTATTGATTTTGTAGATTTTCCCAGATATCAAGTTGTAGTGAATGGAATTGGACTGGATAGAATTGAAAAATTTGTTGCCAAAACTCCTTGGGGAGATGAACAGGAAATTCTTCGCACTAATAATTTTGGTAATCCTAAGAGTAGAATTAGTGCAACCGACACCGATCCCAATAATTTTCGTATTCAGTTTCAAGTACCTGATTTGCTTTTCTATGATCTTGAAGCTCAAACTGCTTCAGGTGAAGTTGTCTGGGAAGTTAATAAACGTCCAGGAAATAATGATGTTTCTTTGTTCAAAAACAATCAAAACTTTTATCGCTTCAGGCTTCCCCAACTTTCAGCACAGGCGGCCGTTGCATTTCCTCAAGGGCTAGAGATTAAAGTTAATGACACTAATTGTATTAAAATTCAGCAAGAGCATGTGACGCAGTTTATTCAAGATCTAAGCTATAGCGAATGTTATATTAAGTTAGACCAGGTGGGGACTTTTCCTATCACGACTCAATATAAAGGCGAAAAATATCAAATAGGCCAAGTGTCTTTTAGAGAAAAAAATAGATATAATCGAGTTAATGAATCATCTTTATATATTAATATCGGAAATTCTGGAGCAACTATATATAACCCAACCGGAAGCTGGGCCAGTAATGTTTTTAATATGGGCAGCTATTTCTATATTTCAGTGCAAGGCTTCTTGCCACAAGAAAATTTTAGAAAAATTGAAATCGCTGGTAAGGAATGTTCTTTATTGCCATTTAAAAAACATGCCGCTGAAGCTGGAATAGATATTTCTGCGTTCCCTGAATTAGAGAACTTCCCTTACTATTTTGTAGAAAACAGCATGACACGCATTGCATGTCAAATCAGTCCAAATGATTTTTGGGCGATGTCACAAAGCGTGAACAGCTGGGCAACAGTTCCGATTAAATTAGATTTTATAAATGATGATACAGGGCAAGTGGATTATATTAAAATAAGAGATTCAACAAGGCCACAACAAGAATTTCCCAATATGAGTCTATTTCATTCAAGTGTGAATGCATACATTATGGTGGATAGGATTTGGCCGATTGTCTTGAAGCGTATTACAAAGGAGTTACAGGATTACTTTCAACTAAATAATGCCTCTGCCCACAATCTTGATACAAATTTAAATCATAAAATAAATTCAACGGTTGGAAAAATAATTATAGATAAAAATGCAGTATATCGAGATATTTCTGATTCCGATGAAGTTCAAAACAATATTCTTCTTTTTTGGTTTCCGACTTTTAGTGACAAAATCGCCCAGCAATCTTATTTTATCAATCTGCTACTTAATTATTCGCAATCCAGTATTTCGCATTTAGT
>CAZFSQ010000071.1:0-8182 GCA_964521975.1 uncultured Oligoflexales bacterium
AATTATTATTTGATTTTAGCTGTTGAGGTACTCGGTGAAGATAATGCTAATTTACATTTGTATAAAACGAATAATCTTCTTTCAGATCAGCTCGTCTTAGATGAAATGACACAACCTATTTTATTTACTAGCGATAAGAGTTATTGGTTTGGGAATTGGTATAATATGCAAGTGTATGAGTTCGATAATGATCCTTTTATTTATTTTTATCTTCATGATGAATTTTTTTCGATCGCAAAAAATCAATTTGAGTTGAGAAAAATTTTATCATGCCCCAAAAATAATATTGATTATTATGCTACACCTCAAATTAAAAGTAATTTTCAAGGGAAAAGCAATTTATTTATATGTGAAAATAAAGTTGTGGAGTTGATGGATGGTAAAGCTGTTGATTGGATTCAATTAGATAACATCATTACCCAAGGACAAGTTTGGGGTAATGGTGCAAATGAACAGATAATGGTTTTAGAAACCAGTAATAACGAAATTCATAGAATCAAAAACAAAAAAACCATCGACACTGTTAATGCAATAGCGATGAGTAACTATCTGTCTGAAAATATATTTGAAGATGAGAGAACTTATTCTGAAAATATGGATCATTCGATTCATGAGTATCATGGAAAATTATGTAAGATTAAATTTCAATATAATCAATATGAATCTAGGCACTCACCTTTGATTAAAAATGGGTATATTTTTTGTAAGACCGATCAGCATAATTGGCAAAAAATGGATTTTGGGAATGGGATACCTCTTGATATTAGAAAATATAAAAATGAATGGTGGTTAGTGAGTCGGAATGGGGGAGAATTTATTATTTCTAAATATCTACATGGTTCAAATCAAGAATGGGAAGTTGTTCAAAAAATAGCTGAGGACTATCAGCAAGAATTCGATCATTATTTTATGGATTCATTCGATGATTTTCCTGCCGTTGATTTTTATAACGGTAAAATTTGGGGTTATGACGAAAATAAAAAAGAATTTACTGTTCTAAATAATCGAATTCTAAATAAAGATGATTTGGATGATAGAGATGAAAACTATAGAAGTATATTAACGTCATCGGGGCAGTTAGTTGAGTTTTGTCCAGGAAATAATATGCTATGTCTTTACCACCCAAGCGGGCAGATAGATGAAACTAAATTGCAAGATAAGAATTACGAGCCATATATTTTTCCTTTGAAAAATGATTTTTTTATCATATTAAATAGAAGTGTTTGGTTTGAGGATACAGCACATTTATTTAAGCATAGTGAAGAAATCGAAATTGAAGAATTTAAAAATGGAAGCATTACTTTTTACCCCCTTTTAGATAACCAAGGACAACGAAGAGTTTTGTTTGAAAAATATTATTGTCAAACAGTAAATACTGAAGAAGAATTTCCGAACGATCTCAAGGCGATTTATTTTAAAGAGCTTTACTCTTTAGATGGCGGAGAACTTCAGCTATTAAAAAAAGTAATAACGGAGGTGATAGAACGCTGCTCTTCAGATGGAAGATATGGGAGAAGATATATTGAAATTATGGGGCCTATTATTCAGATGCAAGATGGAAACTATGTAGGGAATGCATCAGGAATGCTTGATACGCTTTCGGAGTTATCAAACGAGAATAGATACGAGTTTACAGAAAATGTTTATTCTAGTTTTTATAATGAAGAGAAAGATCAATTATATATGAGTACAGATTATGGCATTATGGGATGTCATGTTCAGGAAAATAATAAATTAGGCTTAGATTTTTCTATTAATAGAGATTGTAAGATGATTAACCATTTTTTTAAACCGATTAAAATTGCGGCCTTGGAAAATCAAGAGAAGCTTGTAATATCAAAACACCTGATACAATATGGTAAAAATTTTGAATATGATTCCTTAAGAACTATTTTCCGTACTGAAAAAAATATTGATGCTGTCAGTGTAAATTCAAATACAGTTTACTGGGGAGTAGAGAATCAATATTATATATTGAATTTTGAAAATAATAATCCAATGCAAGTTTATGCATTGCCTGAAGATTTAGGTTTTATAAATGCTGTAGGAGTTGATGTTGTTTGTACGGATAAGGGAGTATTTGAGTTCATCTCAGGTGAATGGAAAAAAATTTCATCGAAAGAGATTTGTATTGGAATAAAAACAATCACTGGAGATAGTTGGGTTTTAACAAATAAAAATATTTATTATTGTAAAAGAACGAGTGAGGGATGTCAGTTTTGGGTAAAACATCTAATTCATTTTTCTCCTCAAGACATTGTGGGAAGTGTTATTTATGATGGAAGTGAAAGGTTGGCTATAGCCAAGTCGAATGAAATTTATGCTTTGGTTGATGAGAAAATTATAAACGTCACCTCAGAATATTCACCCAATGCAACTATTCCTTTTCAGATATTGGAATTAGAAAAAAATACGGTAAGTTTACAGAGTGGAGGTGGTGTCTATTTTTCTAACAAAAATCAAAAAAATATTATTCTACCTCCTTTTTTTACGCGTGAGTGATTAAAATATTACTCCGTTAATAATCGAGAAAAACGGCCATTATCCATTTATTATCCAATTTTCAATAGAGTATCCATTATTTGATCTTACTATTTGAAGTTATTGAACCATATAAAAAATTCTTGATTCCCTTGTTTTCCTAGAACGGGGGATGGTAATAAATTTTTAATCATATAATTTTGTGATTTAATCCATTGGGTCACTTCGTCACAAGCCTTTTTTTGTATATTAGGATCGGTGATAACTCCACCTTGAGGGATTATATCAGGGGTGACTTCAAATTGGGGTTTAATCAGAATTAAAAATTCTGGAGCAGAAAAATTTTTCATCAAAGTAAAAATGGCCGGTAAAACTTTTAATACGGATACAAAACTGACATCCATCAAAACCCAATCTATCTTTTCTGTAAAATTTTCAATTTTAAAATCACGAATATCGGTTTTTTCAAAAACCATCACTCGTGAATCTTGACGGAGTTTCCAATCGAGCTGATTGAACCCTGAATCTACGGCAAAAACTTTTTTAGCTCCTAAATGTAACATCACATCCGTAAACCCTCCTGTGGAAGACCCCACGTCTAAAATAATTTTATTCTGGAACTGATCCTTGATGTTTAATTTTTCAAGAGTTTGAAAAAGTTTATCCCCTCCACGTGAGACAAAGGGTGATTGTTCTTTGATGCGAAGGATAGAATTTGTTTTGACTTGAAAATTAGGTTGTAAAATCACTTGCTCATCGACAAGAACTTGGCCTGTGCGAATGAGAGCCTCGATCTCTTTTTCTGTTTTAGAGGGTAAGAGGGGTTGGATTTTTATTTTTAGAGGTGTTTTTTTCATTTTTGTTTGGTCTTAGTTAATGGTACATTCCTGGCTGTTATGTTGAAAAGAAAAATTTATATTTTTGTTTTTGTTATCTATGGCCAATTCTTAATGGGTCATGAAAATACTTATCACATTGAAACAGGTTTATCATCAGGTATGGGATTGTTTCAAGATATCCAAGTCCCCATGAGTTACACTTTAGATGAAAGAGCGGATGGCCGACCTTTGGGTCAAGATCATCGAAATCATTTTGGGGTTCCTATTATTGGAAGATTATCCTTCTCTCTTGAAAGAGAGTTTTATGGCTTTGGAATCAAAACTTCGCTTCAATATTTACCTGCTTTTGATGCATCGCGAGGTTCTTTAAATGCATCCTATCGACGCATGGAATTGATACCCTATGCGGAAAAAAGTTGGTCGAACGAATTGAAAACGTCATTGGGTTTGAACCGACAAGTGGCTTCTTTTATCAATGGTTCATCGCAACATTTTATCGAAAGTTATATGCCGATGGTTTCATTATTGATGTTTTCTGATGATCTCAATTGGTCGCTTTATGGCGATATGGGTTACTCAATTTTTTCACAATTCGGTATGGACGGAAATATTGCTAAGCGTTCTGAAAAATATTTTAAAAGTTCTGAAGTTAATGTTTTTCATCATGGTTTAGGTGTGAATTACATTGCTTCAGAAGTTACCGAAGTGTTTTTAAGTTTTAATCATGAAATGTCTAAAATTATTATCCATCAACCAGTGGAATATCGCACGGGATTTGGTTTAGTGAATGCAGTGACGGAAGAAAAAATAAAAATAGATTTAAATACATTGATGATCGAAATGGGATATCGAAAATCAATTTAATAAAATTAATACGTGGTAGATTCGGGCGGATAAGCATAGCCTATCGGGGAATTACCATTATCAAATGACTGGTTTTCACATGCGGAGTGATCCGTAATAAAACGATTATTATTTGAAATAATTTTACATTGATAAAGGGGTAGGAGGTTAGGGGATGAAGTCGTTCTGATATATCCTACAGGTCCTAAATTTTGAATGCTATTGCCTCCGCAGGAATATTCTAAAGATAAAAATGAATTGTTTTTATCGGAGCCTAAACACTCAAAAATAATAGCAGATGGTTCTGTTGGATGCGGTGCTCGCAATAATTTCCATGAACGTTCGATACTATATCCTGAGGGTGGAAGGCGACTTGAGATCCAATGACGCGACTGACTATTACTATAACTACGACTTAGCAAGGTGAACGGAAAATTTTCAAATCCACAATCAAGTTTAATTCCAGGACGATTTGCTAAGGCCCAGGTAGCCCATGCTGATTTACTTTCGCCCGTATGAAGTTTTCTTAAACCTAAATGTAAACCACCTTCGCCACCATGATCCATCATGCGGTTTAAAATATATCCGGTGATTCCTGGAGTGCCTAAAATATTTTTAAATGAATTGCAAACTGCGGTAGCTTGACCCTCAAATTGAGTGACACCTGTATTCGTAATACTTGAAAATCCTGACTCCGTGAGTTCAATATTTTCATAGATATGATTTAAGGTGGGGAAATTTTTTCGCAACCATCCTGAGAGTAAACCAATATTACCTGTTGTGATTTTTCCATCTGTTTCAAAATCGAGAGGACTGGATTCTAAACTAAATAAATTGGTATTGTATGGATGAAATGCAACCCACCATTTTCTATTTTTATTGTCTTGAGAATTTAAAGCTTGAAGTTGTTCATTAAATTTTCTAAGAAATGTTTCACCCGAAACGCTAACTCCATGACCTTGACCATCACCACCAGAAAGATTGTCCCACCGGGAAGAACCAAAAGCATGATCAAGAGATATTAAAACTTTTGCTTCAGGTTGATGGGCAACAATTCCGTCATGAGCAAATTTGAAAAATTTTGTGTAGGCAGTGACCCATGCATCAAGATTACAGGGTGTACTGCCACCGCAGTTATTATTAAAATAAACACTTTGATTCACTTCGTTACCCATGACAAATTGTGAAATTTTCCCTACACCATGATTTCCGTCATAGCGACTCGCGATCATTCCCATAAATCGCTCAAGTGCATCCATATTTTCTTCTTTCATCGCACAAAAAATTTTTTCGTTAATCGTGGCCGTTTGTGGTAAAGGACAATTAGGGATAATAAATCTTCCAGGCGGACCAATCACAATCGCAGTGACTTCAATATTTTTATCCGAATAATATTTAATTTCTTCTTCATCTGCTTCATGAATTTTAAAGCACTCACCACGGTAAAGCGATTCACCTGCACCGCATAATCCATTGACAGGAATTTTGGTTCCTAAATCCCATTCGGCCCATAAAATATTGACAGCGATTTTTCCTGTGCCATTACCTGAGATCTCCTCGCGATTAAAAGCATGTAAATTAAATTTTGGATTCCCCCAGAAATCAGTCCAGAGTCCTTTGATGTGGTAGGGAAAAAAAAGTTTCTCTTGGTTGAGTGAGGGTTTAGGACTATCTGAAGGTTTGAGAACTTTAGTGATTAATTCATGATCTTCAATGACGGGAATAGCAGAAGTTTCGATTGCAACTACTGGCTTTGATTTTTTATCGTCATCAATAACGACGGCTACATTTTTTTCTCTTGCTTTTGATCTTGATAATGCAGAAGAGTCTGAACTATTTTTTCTGCCACAAGCAAGTGAAAAAAGAATAGTAATTAATATAAGTAAAGTTACACGCTTCATAATTAAACTCATCGGAGAAAAATCAGAATTATTTAGTTAAAATTATTTAGCAATTTAACCCATCAACATCTGATACATTTTCAAGGCATCTTCCAAATTAATAGGACGTAAATGTTGCGGGCGATAGTGATAATGGAGGAATCCAAACTCTTCCTCAAACTGATCCAGTTTACCTTTTTTACCAATACGGAAAAATTCCACGCGATGAATTTGATCGTTCCCTAGAAACATGGAAGCAGAGCCTTTGTCAAACTTATGGTGCATGGAAAGTACATTATAATAAGCACGATCAATTTTACATTTTCGGCAAAACTTCCATTGGAATGGTTTCAGATTTTCAGCCTTGTTTTTACCAATACAACGCGGACAATATTCCACGACTTTAAAGGGTTTTGCCATGAGGTATAACAAACCCAATCTTCGACGATGATCTTTGTTGTTTACGATCTTGAGATAGAGTTCATTCTTCATATCAAACAATTTTTTTCGTTCGGCTTCATCTTTGGTAAGTTTTGCATGGCTGCTCAAAATAAGACCAAGCAAAAGCATGTATTTCATACGCCGATCGTCGGGAGTGAGATTAGCAAGACCTTCAAATAAAACTTCGTATCGCTTAAAGAGGCTTTCATACTTTGTATCAGGGCATTTAATGAGAATAAGATTTTTAGTGACATCAAGGCGAAGCAAATGATCAGGAATTTTTTTTACTTGTCCTGGTTTTTTTACTTTTTTTACTTTTACCTTTTTTTTCCTGATAATAACGTCAGCCATTTTTTCTCCAGCCTAACCCCAAATCTTGAGCATTTGATCTTTGATTTTATCTAAAAAATCATCGGTCCATAGAAAGCTATTTTTAGGAACATCGTTACCATGAACACACACCGCGAGATCTTTTGTCATTGAACCTGACTCCACAGTTTGAATACAAGCCGCTTCAAGTGTTTCACTGAATTTCATTAAATCTTTATTGCCATCAAGTTTTCCTCGGTGATGAAGTCCCCTGGTCCAGGCAAAAATACTTGCTAATGGATTAGTAGATGTTTTGTTGCCCTTCTGATGTTCACGATAATGTCTTGTCACGGTTCCATGAGCGGCTTCTGTTTCAATAGTTTTGCCATTAGGACACATGAGGACGGAAGTCATCAGACCAAGAGAACCAAACCCCTGAGCGACAGTATCAGATTGCACATCACCATCATAGTTTTTACACGCCCACACAATACCACCATCCCATTTTAGAACAGAGGCTACCATGTCATCAATTAAACGATGCTCATAGGTTAAATTTTTCTCTTTAAATTTTCCTTTGAATTCTTCTTCATAAACTTTGGCGAAGATGTCTTTAAATTTTCCATCATAAGTTTTCAAAATAGTATTTTTGGTTGAAAGATAGAGTGGATAATTTCGCATGAGGGCATAATTAAAACAGGATTGAGCAAAGCCGTGAATGGATTCATCGGTATTAAACATTCCCATAGCGATACCCGCATCTTTGAAAGTATTGACATCCCAACTTTGTGGAGCACCACCACCCGCTGGTTCAAAAACCATTTTTAATTTTCCAGCTCCAGGAATAATAACATCCGTGGCTTTATATTGGTCGGCATTGGCATGTCTACCGACGACAATCGGTCTTTTCCAATTAGGAACAAGTCGAGGAATGTTTTTACAGATTATAGGTTCACGAAAAACAGTTCCACCTAGAATATTGCGAATCGTTCCATTGGGAGATTTCCACATTTTCTTGAGTTTAAATTCTTTCACGCGATCTTCGTCGGGAGTGATCGTTGCACATTTAATACCGACATCATGCTTCAAAATTGCGTTAGCAGCATCAATCGTAACTTGATCATTGGTTTTATCACGATTTTCAATGGAGAGATCAAAATACTTAATGTCGATTTCTACGTAG
This sequence comes from uncultured Oligoflexales bacterium, assembly GCA_964521975.1. Taxonomy (GTDB): domain Bacteria; phylum Bdellovibrionota_B; class Oligoflexia; order Oligoflexales; family CAZFSQ01; genus CAZFSQ01. Next base: position 7,977 of record CAZFSQ010000071.1, read on the forward strand.
GGATGAACAAGTTTTGTTTTGATTTTATCCCAAATGATACGTGTCATTTCATCGCCATCTATTTCAACAACGGAATTTTTTGCAATAATTTTTTTCATAGCTAGTACGACATCCTTTCTCGTTCCTTGTCATGCCCAACGAGCGAAGCGAGAGCCTGGGCATCTTAAATGTTATTGAATAATAATCTCACAATCTTATTTTGTATT
>CAZFSQ010000072.1:0-8151 GCA_964521975.1 uncultured Oligoflexales bacterium
CCATGTACATGTTAATGGTAAAAGAGTTAATATTCCGAGTGTTCAATTAAAAGTGGGTGATACGGTAACGTTACCCGGTAAATTTGCGACAAATGGCAAGGTTGAAAGGGCTATTGAATTATCAAAACGACATAACCCACTACCTTGGGTTGAAGTAGATACCGCAACTAAAAAAGGTAAAATCATTGCTGCTCCTCAGCGAGATGATATTCAGATGAATGTTAAAGAACGTATGATTGTTGAGTTATATAACAAGTAATTGATTAAAATATTTTTACGAAAAAGGAAACATCCGTATGCATCGTAATTGGCAAGATTTAATTAAACCAAAATCGTTAGAAGCAGAAACGTTGTCTGAAAACTATGGAAAGTTTGTAGCTAAACCTTTAGAGAGAGGTTACGGAACAACTCTTGGTAATTCATTAAGACGAGTTTTGCTTTCTAGTATTAACGGAGCTGCAATCACTGCAATTAAAATTGTAGGAGTGGAGCACGAGTTTTCTACTGTTCAAGGTGTGAAAGAAGATGTAACGGATATTATCTTAAATTTAAAACAAGTAAACTTGAGATATTTAGGTGAAAAAGAGGCTATTATTAAAGTTAAAGCCTCAGGAAATAAAATTGTTCGAGCTGGCGATATAGAAACAAACGGTGATGTTGAGATATTAAATCCAGATCAAATCGTTGCGACTTTAGGAGATGATGGTGATTTGGATATGGAGATGGTTGTAAAGCATGGAAGGGGGTACGTTTCGGCCGAACAAAATCGTACTGAAGAAATGCCAGTTGGGTTTGTTCCTGTAGACTCTATTTTCGCTCCAGTTAGAAGGGTAGCTTATACAGTGTCAAATGCTCGTGTTGGGCAAATGACAGATTACGATAAATTAACAATTGAAATTTGGACCAATGGAGCTGTAAGACCCGATGACTCAATTGCTTATGCGGCAAAAATTTTAAAAGAACAGTTAACTATTTTTGTAAATTTTGACGAAACTGTTGAAGAGCAAACTAAAGTAGAAGCTGATTCAAATAAACCAGCTCCACTCAATGAAAATCTATTTAAAACTGTTGATTCACTTGAGTTGAGCGTTAGAGCGGCGAATTGTCTAGAAAATGCTAATATTAAGTTTATAGGTGAATTGGTGACAAAGTCAGAGCAAGATATGTTGCGGACTAAAAACTTTGGTCGCAAATCGCTCAATGAAATTAAAGATATTCTTGCTGAAATGGGGCTTTCTTTAGGAATGAAAATTGATGGTTTTGATCCATCAACCTTAAGAAAAGATATGCCAGCATACTCGCAAACTTCTGCAACTATAGGGACTGTAGAGATGAGTGAGAATGAAAATAGTGATAGTGATGAAGCTTAACTAATTTTTGTCAATGGAGATTAAAAATTATGCGTCATGGATATGGATATAGAAAACTTGGAAGACCTACAGATCATCGTTTAGCCATGTTGCGTAATATGGTTACATCTTTAATTGTGCATGAAAAAATCAAGACAACATTACCTAAAGCAAAAGAACTCAGAAGAGTTTTTGAAAAAGTGATCACTCTTGCTAAAAGAGGTGATGTTCATTCAAGACGTATAGCTGCAACAAGGGTATATACACAAGAGGCACTTCAAAAAGCTTTTGCTGAACTAGCTCCACGATTTAAAACCCGTAAGGGTGGATATACAAGAATTTTAAAGTTGAACATACGCCGTGGTGATGGAGCCCAGATGGCTCAAATTGAGTTGACGGGTGATCTTGATGAAAAAAAAGAGACTAAAGAAAAAAAATCTATTAAAAATAAAATAGAAAAAACTAAGACTGAAAAGAAAAAAAACTGAAATTATAAGAGCCATTTAATACACTACCAGTTTGTCATGGTATAATTTAATTGAGTTAAATTATATAAGGAGTGTTTTATGTGGCGTTTTTATTTATTATTTTGCATATTTCTCCATATAAGTTGCGTAAAGAGAGAGTTAGGTTTTTTTGAAATAGTTGATAACTATTTTTTTAGAAACTATGGGGAAACTTATTTTGAGCATACAAATCAGGTTTTGATTAAAGATATTTTATTAAGTAGTCCTTCCACCAATAATCAGATGGTCATTGTTGAAGGACAAGTTGTAGAAATTTCTCCTAATTATACATATTTAATTTTGAAAGATGAAACAGCGAGTTTATTAATTTCTCTTACCCAACTTTCATCTTACTCAGAGTTTTTAGAAAGTAAACCCAATCAAAAATTTAAAATTGTTGGAAAAATTGAGAGGGGTAAAAAAGGACTGCCTGTTTTAAATACAAGAAGTATTCACCCTGTCAGAGGTTAAATGGAGTTGTGTTTTTAATATTTAGATACGTATTAAATAAGTATTTAAAGTTTGTTTCTGGAACACTTTTTCTTTGTGTTTTTTTATTTGTGCTTTTTGATTTTATTCATAAGACAACAGGGTATTTCGCTAAATATAATCCGACAACAACTCAAATTATTTATATGTATTTATTACAGACTCCCACGTTTTTGCAGCAAGCAATTCCTATCGCATCTCTATTAGCTTCAGTTATTGCAATGGTATTGCTGAGTCGTAGCAATGAAATAACTGCGATGAGAGCTGCGGGAATGGGTCCGTTCCAAATTTCTATGCCCATCGCATTTGGGGGAGGGTTATTAAGTATTTTTGCGTTTGTGATTGGAGAGTGGGTCGTTCCTAGAACCGCGGCATCTTATTATTATTTGACAGAAGTAAAAATTGAGGGAGCTAAGATAGATCAGGTACCGCGAGAGGGACATTGGCTAAGAGAGCAAAATAGATTTATTTATTTTGAAAGGTATGACGTGTTTCAAAAAAAAATTGTTGGCTTGAAATTGCTTGATTTTTATCCCACTTTTAGACCGATGCGATCCACATACTGTCAAGAAGGAAGTCATAATATGGGTGCTTCCAGTGAATGGGAAATGATAAACTGCAAGTTCGTTGATGTAAAGAATAATGGAATGATAGAGCATATAAACCGGGCTGATAAAATGAAAGTTTTGCTGCCGTTTGAGCCTAAACAAATGAAATATGATAAGCGAAAATCGAATGAAATGAGCATTCAAGAACTCTTTGCTATTGTTAATAAAGGGGAGCACTCTGGGGTTGATGTCATAGACTATAAGGTGGACCTTCATATCAAAATCTCATTCGCATTTGCGGCACTAATTATCGCTTTAATCGGAATTAAATTTGCCTATAAATCTGAGCGATCAGTGGAGACAGCTACAAGTGTTCTATTAGCGTTTGGAGTTGGAATTAGTTACTGGTTTATTTTGAATACAGCAAGAGCTTTTGGTCGTCGAGGAAGCCTAGACCCTTTTATAGCCGCTTGGATTCCGAATGCGTTAATTTTATTTTTTGTCTGTTTTGAAATCTGGCGATTGAGAAAGACTCAGTAATTCAGTAAATTCTGGATCTTTTTCCGCAAGACGTCGAAAGTTGCGAAAATATTTTGCGGATTTTTGCGGCTGAAATTTTTCAGTAGCTTTTCCGAGATAATAATAAGCCTCTACTAATTTGGGACGAATGCGAATAGCTCTTTCCATGTATTCGATAGCTTTGTTTTTAGTCTTCGGATTATTGAGTAGACATTTACCGTAGCCTAATAAAGCTCCGGCAAGCATGGGTTGTTCTCGCAAACTTAGCTGATAAGAGTTTTTCGCTTGCTCAATTTTCCCTAGTTCAAAAAGGATGTCGCCCTCAATGCTGTAAAAATAAGGATGATTTTCTTTTGAAGAGCTATCAAGACCATTTTGCACGACTTCTAAGGCTTCCTTAGGGCGTTTAATTTTCAAATAAGTTCTCGCTAAAATGAGAGCAGCTTGGTGATCTTCAGGATCAATTTTATATAATTTTTTGATTGTATCGAGGGCTTCGCTATAGAAACGGATTTTGAAAAAACTCCACCCCAAGGATTTTAAAGCACGGGGCTCATCTTTTGTAATTTTTAAAGCCCGTTGGTATCGGTAAATGGCTTCAGCATATTTTTCCTGTGCTCGATAAGATTCGCCAAGATAAAAATTAGCATCAAAATCATTTTGAAATATTGTCAAACTTTTTTCTAAGTGTTCTGCTCCATCTTTATAACTTCCTATTTTGACCAAAACCATTCCTAAATTTCGATGAGCAACATTATGATGTGGATCTTTTTTGAGAGCTTGAGAATAGTAATTGGCTGCTTCACGATAAAGGCCATCGCGAGCAAACTGATTTCCCTGATTAATAAGATTCGCGGATGGATTTTCTGTGGTAATACAACCAACAAAAATAAACAAAACGAATAAGAATGATCTAGGCTTCATTCTTAAATTATAACACTGTTTTTAGTCTATAATGTAGTATTCTTCAAAAAGAGACCAGCAGCGATCATCTTGAGAATAAAATGAAAGAATTATGTGCTTTCTTTCCCAGTCTTTGTAATTTGCGGCTTTATAGTCGTAATATCTTAAATTTATGGACCCGTTTTTACCTCGTACTAGGCCGTCAGGGACAGGCATGAATTGATCTAAAAAATAGCATTCATTAGGTGTGTTTTTAATAAAAGGAACTAAGACGGGTTCAGCTGTAATAGAATCGCCTACAAAAAAATGTGACATCATTTGACAAGAGTTTAAAAAGAATAAAGATGAGAGGAAATAAATTAAGTAGATTTTTTTTGTCAAAATGTTCTTCATTCTTATCCCACAGTTCGTTATTCTTGATAGACTAAGGTTTCACTTGTTATTGAAACCCATCTTGTTTTCGACAAAAATGAGTAAAACTTTAACCTTAACAAAATAGGGAAAAAAGAAAAAAAATGAAAAAAAGTTTGAATTTTTATTTTCTTATCATGGTTTCTTGTGTGACAAATAAATCTAATTTTAATAATTCGCCCAAGTCAGAATGGGCCACTTTAAAAGATACAGCCAAAGTTTCATGCTCACCTTTACCGATGGGGGAGGAGGATATTGAAAATAGAAAAGTAAAACTGACAGCAGGAAATCAGAGAGGATTTATTATCGAGGCTTTGAATCGGAGAGGGCAGACAACTTATTATTATATTTCCCTTGGTGATGTTTTAAAGAACTCTAGTAAGTTGCTAAAAGAAATTACGATTGTAGGAGAAAACGTTCTTTTAGGCGGTTTTTTTGATGGAAAGCAATTCTACTATGTTGTTTCAAATGCAAACCAAGTAGAAGTCTATTCATCAGCTACAAATGTTAAAGTCAATCAATCGAGTATGGGAAGAAGTGTGACGGAATTTCCTGATTGGTTAGAGGTGAAAAGTGGATACTGGTTGTCTTTGCAAAATGATGAGGAAGATGAAAAAAAACAGGATGATGAATCGTATGATCAAAGAGGATTGTTATTTTTAGAAAAGGATGGAAGTGGAAAAGGAATAAAAAGTGTAAGGAAAATTGAGAAAATAAAATTTGAAAACCTTCCCATTTTAATTGCAAAGCAAGAAAAGGAAAGTATCGTTGGAATCATGCAAAATTTAGAACGAAGTAAAAAAGAAAATGAAATAAGTTTTAAACTTAAAGAGATTGATGTCGTGGGTAATATTAAAAATCAATTTTCTGCTTCGTGGGAGGGTGCTCAAACGCTTGAAACTCGGACCGCAAACTATTTTAACGATCAATATGTTTTTGCTTTTATTGAGGGGGATAGTTTAGTAGGAAGTGCAAGTTTAAAATTTGGCGTGTTGCAGAACAAAGAAAATGGAGGAAGTATTCAGTTGGTGGCAACTAAAACACTTGAGCACGAGCATATTGCAGATCCCAATTGGGTATCAATGAATGGGAAGTTACATCTTTTGATCCCTAAATGGGTTGATGAGGAAACAACCGTTGCGTCATACTCATTCGATGGAAAAAATATTGTAGATGAAAAAAATCATGGAATTTTTCCGACAGGAACAAGTTTGCAGGGAGTGTTTTATGATGAAGTAACAAAAAAAATATATATCACGATTCGATACCGTAGTAATTCGAGGTGGCAGTATGATGTTTGTGGATTAGACGGATTAAAATAATTTTTTATGAATACCATATCAATCGTTCCTAAGCGGAGTTTATATTTTTTTTTAAAAGACATTAAGTTTTCACATACTATTTTTTCATTGCCGTTTGCTCTTTCGATGTTTTTTTTGGATGGAAACTGTTTTCCATCTTTCGCACAATTTTTTTTAATTTTGATTTGTATGTTTTCCGCACGTTCCTTTGCGATGGGAATGAACCGTTATTTTGATGCTGCAATAGATCTTAAAAATCCAAGAACGCAAAACAGGATGATCCCCTCTGGAAAGATGCGATCAAGTGAAGGGTTATGGCTCTCTTTATTTTTTGGTGGAATATTTTTTATGACGGCATCGTTTTTTAATTTAATGACAGGGATTTTATCTTTATTGGTTTTATTGGTTTTGGCTATTTATCCTTTTTGTAAGCGATTTACTTTTTTGACGCATTATTTTTTGGGGTTTTGTCTTGGGATGGTTCCCATGGCGGTGTCGATGGCAATGACGGAAGCAATTTCGCAAGTCTCTTTGTTTTTATCAGCGGCCGTTTTATTTTGGGTGGCGGGGTTCGATGTTCTTTATGCTCTTTTAGATGTGGAGTTTGATCGGAAAGAAAAAGTGTTTAGTATTCCTGCAAGATTTGGAGAAAAACAAGCGGTTTGGATAAGTCGTCTATCGTTTATGTTCACTCTTTTTTTTCTTGGAGTTATTGGTGTGCAGTTACAGTTAGGAAGTTTTTATTTTGGTGGGTTATTAGTTATTACTTCCATGATGGTTTGGGAACATATGTTAGTACAAAAATACTTAGTTTCAAAAAACCCTACTGTTTTAAATCAAGCATTTTTTAATACGAATGCGATGATTGGTGTTGTATATTTTTTATCAACTTTAGTTAGATAGTCAAAATGAAATTCACAAAAAAAATATTTATTGGCATTACCGGTGCATCAGGTTCAATCTATGCGGAGAGGTTGATTCAAGAATTACTCAAAGCAAATAATACGCAAATTTATGTTGTGGTATCGAATACCGGTAAACAGGTTTGTCGGTATGAATTAAAAGAAAAATTTGAAAATAATGAAAATAAATTTTCACTCTTAAAATTTCTAAGTTCCCATGAGGATTCAGAATTATATGATCATAAAAAAATTGTTTTACTTAAGCCCAATGACCTCTTTGCTTCGATTGCAAGCGGTTCATCGGTTCCTAGCGATGCTGTATTGTGTCCTTGTAGCATGGGGACTCTCAGTCGTATTGCCCATGGGATTTCTTCCAATTTATTGGAAAGAACCGTTGATGTTGTGATTAAGCAAAAGAAAAATTTGATTATCTGTCCGAGGGAAACCCCTCTTTCAACAATTCATTTAGAAAATATGCTAAAGCTTTCGCAACTGGGGGCCAGTATTGTTCCGCTCATGCCAGCATTTTATCATTATCCAAAATCAATTCATGAGATGGTGGATTTTATGGTGGGAAGAATTTTGGAGATGATGTCTATCGAGCATCAGTTGTATGAGGCGTGGGGTGAAGGTAAAGCTCTACATCCCATAATTTGACAAAATATATCTAAAGGTTCCTGAGACAAGAATTTTATTCTTTCCAAATCCATCGGGTAAAGGAGAAAAAGGCGAGGCTGTTTTGATGGCCTCCAGAATCGCATCATCAAGAATTTTATATCCTGAAGATTTAATAATACGGATTTTATCGGTGTGACCATTTTTTTGAATAAGAAACTCTAGTCCGACCTCTCCTTGCATTCCTTTATGTACAGCATAGCGAGGGTAGTTCCACACCAGTTCAATAGATTTTCTTAACTCGGTAAAATAGCCAAGATAACGATATTCGGATGTGTTCAAATCAATACGGTCACCCTCTGGAATATCATCGTCAAGCCATTGTTCATAACCACCGTTAGCAAGACCGTGATCGCGAAGAGATTCTTTTAACAAATTTTCATAGGAAAATGTTTTAGTACTCTGTTGAGAAGATAAAATATTTTCTAAAGAGTTTTTCTTTTGCTTTAGTTGAGTGGAATTCTCCGACGTTTTTTTTTCTGTTTGCGTCCCTTTTTTTCCTGGGTCTAAGGCTTTTTCTTGCATAGGAGATTTTTTAGTTTTCATTT
>CAZFSQ010000073.1:0-8119 GCA_964521975.1 uncultured Oligoflexales bacterium
ACGCTTTTTATAAAACTAAACCAGAGCCGGGTAGGCCAAAAGCAAAGCCTGCTGAAGAAATGCAGGTAAAACCGCTGACGGCAGAAGATATTGAAGAAATCCGTTCGGCCGCTTATGAAGATGGCGCTGCACAAGGCAAAGAAGAAGGCTTTAGCCTGGGTTATGCCGAAGGGCGTGAGCAGGGATATCAGGATGGCCAGCAGCAAGGTCAGGCCGAAGGCAAAAAGTTAGGGCTACAGGAAGGCGAAGTCTTCATTCGCGAGCAACTGACGCAATTGCAAAATCTGATAGAACAGTTGCAAAAGCCATTACAAAAAGTGGACGCACAAGTGGAGCAGGCACTGTTAACGCTAAGCCTTGCCATGGCCGAAGCTGTGATAGGCGTTGAAGTAAAAACCAATCCGCAACTGATTTTACATAGCCTGCACCAGGCGGTGGAATCTTTGCCTTATCAGGCCGAAAAACTCACTATCAAATTAAATGGCTGGGGAGAATCAATATTACACCGAAAAAGTTATGGGAAATTAGTCAATCAAAAAACTTTAGAAATCTTACCTGGAAAACACAAAATAGAAATTATAAATCCTCTAAGTGAAAAAATTGAAAAAACATTCCAATTAAAATCTGGAGAACCAAGGACTCTAGCCTTTATTTTAAAACCTAAAAAAGTACGAAAAATTATTAAACTCACCTCGCCTGGAGAATTACAAATAGACGGCAAACCTCATGGAACCGTGACTTGGAAACCGATTGATCTTGAAATGGGAGAGCATCGGTTTGAAGTTTTTCGTAATAAAGAAAAAGTTATCGCTCTACAGAAAATTATTAATCCCGAAACAGGAGCTTATATTGAACTAGAATGAGTTTGCAACTTTCACAAAGAAGTTATTTATATATCTGGAATAAAAATGGCGAGATTATTGCTAAAGCTCCGATTCTTAGAAGAAGTTTTTCTATTTCCTCTGATGTCAGTGCCGATTTTGTTGTGACTGATTTAGACGGAATTCATTTTTTTGCCACGCCCACCTCTAGCGGAATCAAACTTAATTGGGAAAAGAAAACCTGGGATCTATTTCTTGGTCAAACACTCGTATTTGAAAATTATACGATCTCCTTATTACTAGAGAGAGAAAATAATTACCCTATTTCAATTAAAACAAACGATGTGAGTTACGATCATATTTGGGAAAAAATATTTGATTGGATGGAACTTCCCATGCAAAGTCCAGCTCATTTTAAGATGGAACTGCAAAATTATTTAAAAATTCTTTATGAAGGTTCTGGAGCTATTTCATCCTTCATTGTTCTTCATCATGGTTCTGATTTTGAACTATTGCACAATATGGGGATGAGTCAATTTGAAGCCGAGCGAATCTGGCAGAAGATGCCACCCTCATTAATTGAAGATACCATGAAACGCGAAGCAAAAATTATTTTGCCCGAACTATTACGAACTCATGCCAAAAAAGAATCCACCATTTTTCTTAAGGATGTATCCTCCGTCTGTGGATTTCCTGTCGTCGTTGAAGGCAAAGTTTTTGCTATTTTATTTTTAGGATTTGAAAATATAATTTCTCAGCTCTCTCCTGATTTACAAAAACTTTTTGAAAATGCGGCGAAGATTTTAGGTCTTGTGATTCAGAGAGCACTTTTACGAGAAGAATTTAATTCTTTAAAAATGAGTGTTTCAACTCAAAATAAAAATACATCCTCCGTGTCACGAGCAATGATAGGTAATTCAAAATCATTACAAAATATTTATCATCTCATTGAAAGATTTTCTCCATTTGACATTCCCATTCTTATCCAAGGGGAAACCGGCACAGGTAAAGAACTCGCTGCGAGGGAAATTCATCGCTTTTCACCGAGGAGTAGTAAAGGATTCATTGCTATCAATGCCGCCGCACTGCCTGAGAATTTAATAGAATCTGAATTGTTTGGACATAAAAAGGGAGCTTTCACCGGAGCCATCTCCGATAAGATTGGTTTTATTGAACACGCATCGGGGGGAACCTTATTTATTGATGAGATAGGAGAGCTACCTCTCAATCTTCAAGCAAAACTTTTACGGGTACTCCAAGATAAAAAAGTGCAACGCGTCGGAGAAACTAATTTACGGGATGTTGATTTTCGATTGGTGGTAGCGACTCATCGCAATTTAGAAAACCTAACCAAAGAGGGGGGGTTTCGAGAAGATCTTTATTACAGAATCGCAGGTGCTGTGATTTCTCTTCCTCCACTTAGAGAACGACCAGAAGATATTTCACAGCTTGCGAATTATTTCCGTGAACGATTTATTCAAGAGCATGGTTTATCTTATAAAGAATTTTCTATAGATGCTCTTTTAGCATTAGAGCATCATCTATGGCGTGGAAATATTCGCGAACTTGAACACATGGTTGGTCGAGCAGTGATCATGTCTGATGGAGGAATTATCCGTAAAAAAGATTTATTCTTGGATGAGCTTGAAAAAAATTTATCCCCTTCGGATGAAGAAACTTATTCGCATCTTAATTTATCTCATGCCAAAGAACAGTGGATGAAAAATTTTTTAATTCAATCGCTTTCAAAATATGATGGAAACCGCAGAGAAACAGCGAAAGCTCTAGGAATTGGTCAAAGGACTCTATTTCGTTATTTGGAGCAATATCACATTCGATGAGAATATTTATATTTATTTTTTCTATTTTTTTAATACCCCGCGGAGTTTTTGCAAACGCTCACAAACAAAATTTAGATATTGCTTCATCACAATATGATCGAGGAGAATTTGAGTCTTGTGACGGTACACTTAATCAAATCGCCGGAAAATTTTCTGAACTTCAATTGGAAGAAAAAGAAAAGTTTTTAATTATAAAAACACGTCTAGCTTTTGTTTTTGAATTAGGTGAAGAAAAAACCAAATCATTTTTAAAACAAATTTATGAATTGAATCCCGCTTTCAAACTCGACATTAATAAAGACTCCCCTCTAAGTTTTAAAATTTGGGAAGAGCTACAAGGAAAAAACATCATCGTAGCTGATGAAAAAAAAGAATTGCAGATTCAAAAAATAGATCAGAAAGAAACTACGATTAAGGAGGCTATCAGTTTTTGGCCAAAAATTTTACCGTTTGGGTTTGGTCATTTTGACTCGGAAAAACCCGTCAAGGGTAGTCTTTTTTTAATGACCGAATTTTCATTGCTCGTGGGGTCGAGCATGATCTCTCATTCAAAAGAAATTAGAAATGGCACTCCAACACTTTCCAGTGCCTATGGAACTTTGCTTGGTGTTTTTGGTTTTGGCTCTCTTTGGGCATATGAAATTTTAGATTTAATGCCGGACCTTTATTCAGCTGATCTCTATAAAGCACGCTGGACTCGCTATGTTTTGTCGATTGCTCCTTTTGGAGCAGCTCAAGCGAAAAATGGTCACTTCGATAAGGCTATTGCTCTAGGATTGACTCAGCTTTCACTTATTTCCATTGCCATTGCCTCTAAATATGAAAACATTAGAACACTTGCAGGAACCACTTTTTTTATCACCGTTTTATACGGTTCTTACGATGGTTGGAAAAATCATGACTGGAATTATATGCCGCAAGAGTTTACAGAAAAAAATAATTTAAAAAAAGTTACGATTAAACCCCACATTCACATTCCTAATAGCGGAGGTGGGGGCAGTGGTGCGGGACTTTCTATTTCTAAGTCGTTTTAAGTTGTAAAGGCTTCCTTAAAATTAAAACGTAACTTAATTTTTGCTTTACGCAACTCATCTGTAATCGCTGCCACGATAAATTGATCGGGTGGATAGCCAAGAACTTTAGCAAATTTAGCCGCACGAGAAAGACTAACAAATTTTCGATTGTGTTCAATTGCAGATAAATATTGTTTAGATATTTTCATTTTTCTAGCAAGTTCTATTTGCGATATTTCATCACAAATTCGTAAACTACGAATGAGTTCGCCAAAGGTTACCTCCGATCTTCTTTTATGTTTTTTTTTGATTAGTCTAATCCTCCATACATAACAAAGGTCTTCTGTCTTTCCCAACGATCGAAGGGAAGTGCCAGGGCATCTTTAATATAGTTTTGAGACGCTCTCTTAAAGTCAGCCTATTTGGTTTACTTATGATAGTCAAATATAAATAGATGGATGAACAATCGCAAGCAAGTATTGAGGCAAATATTAAAATTTAGTATATTTAAAAATTATGTCCGAAAAAATAAATATTTTTATTTTCTATTAAAGACTCTAAAGGAATTATGAGAGCATTTGTTCTTGAAGATTTTCAAGTTTTGAGTTTAGAAGAAATATTAAGTTTAGTAAGAGAAAATAAAATTTATAAGGTCCATATCGTAAATAAAAAAAATGCTCAATTTATTCGTTCTGATAGAAATGCAAGGAAAGAGGATAATCTAAATAATAGAATTATCCACGCAAAAAAAGTCCCTGATTTTTTTAAAAACCTAAAAAATAAATTCATTAAATTTTATGTTTTAGCTTACGCAAAATATCTTGAGTTGAATTATGCGAAAGATGAACTTTTATATTTAGAAAACATTGCGAGAATTACAAAAAGTACAATTAAGGAAAAGTTTTTTCCTTTAATTCAGTCAATAGAGAATGCTGCACGAGAAAATAACATTTCATCTAAATTATTAGCTTCTATTCTGGTAGATGAGGTGCCTCGTTCGGGTCCTGATGATCTTTTTGATATTTTAGGTTATGTCGGAGTTAATACATCCGTTGGAATTGCTCAAATTAAAGTAAGTACGTTGAAAGATTTAGTTGAACGAAAATATGTAAAGATAGATAAAGAAAAAAAATCAAATAAAGAGCTTTATAAATTATTAAGCGACAACGTTTTTTCTACTCAAGTTGCAGCAGCACATATTCGTTCAATTAAAGATTCACGTAAACGCTGGAAAGTAGAATTAAAAGATTCTGCAATTGCTGAAGACTATTCACGAGGAGCTTCTAAGTTAGATGCTTTATCAAGAGGTAAAAGCATTGTAGATGAAATCATGCCACATATTGAAGACTTGATTCATGAAAAATAGTTATTTAATTTTCGTATTAGCCCTATTATTTCATATCTATATATTTTTTAATATTTCTCAATCTAAAAATTTTTATTTATTTTTTAATCATGATTATGACTACCAGCAGTTTAAGAATTTATCTCATAAAACTATAAATCATTGTGTCTTTCCCTGGAAAGATTCAAGCAAATATACTAGAGATCCAAAAACAAATGCGTTTATGATTTTTTCACCATCAGAAAAATTTTATGCCTTAATTGATGAACAAAAAATAGGTGGGCAATTGGCGTTTCGTATCTATAATTCCAAAACAAATGAAGTTATGCTCAAGTCTTCTCATGATACAAAAGGCTTTGATTTTAGATGGACCCTGGACGAAAATTATGTGATTTATACTTTGCAAGTTTATGATGATGACGATTGGGATATTCCTGAACTTTATATTGGGAATATAAAAACTGGGCACAACATTTATCTAGCTGATGCACAATATTCAAATTGTGAATATTATGAAAGAGACGTTAGAATTGGAGAAGTTGAGTAAAGCATAAAATTTTAGTACATTTTAAACTTATGAACGAAAAACAAAATCTTTTAAAGAAATCAAAAGAAGAACTGCTAAAATCCATCAAACATTTAGAATATAGTTTTAATAAAACCCATCAGATTTTACTTAATAAGGAAACAATTGAAGATGAAGAAATACTTGAATCTCTCGAAGGCTTGTCTTCACGATTTGCCCGCACAAGCGATCTATTCATCGCTAAATTTTTAAAAACCTATGTACAAATGAAAGAACCTGGTTTTCGTGGGACGCTTATAGATTATTTAAATGCAGCAGAAAAAATGGGATTAATCGAAAGTGCTTCAGAGTGGTCAGAGATTAGGGAGTTGAGAAATACTTCGGCTCATGAATATGAAACGGGAAATCTTATTCCTCTATTTGATAAAATTCTTAAGTACACACCCAAACTCATTCAATTGAAGGCCACTCTTCTTGCGTATTAAAGATGAAGATTTAAGGGTTATCCAAGAAACTGTTCATCATTTAGTTTCTCCTCTTACGCAAAAATATTCTTTATATTTATTTGGCAGTCGTGTGTTTGACCATTTAAAAGGTGGCGATATTGATCTTCTTCTTTTAATCCCAGAGAAAGATTTTTTAAAAGTTTTCGATGTAAAATTTAAAATCCTCGCCTCGATTAAAATGAAAATAGGCGATCAAAAGATTGATTTCGTAATAAAAAATTTTGAAGAATCTAAAACTTGTCCGTTTGTGGTTTCAGTTTTAAAGGAAGCGATCGCGATTAAGCAGCTCGTTTAGGCATTATTTTAAAATCATAGCCAAGTACGACCAAAATATTTAGCAAAATATCAAAAGTTATTTTTTCTGTGCCTATGCCGGATTCAATTTGTGCAATCCTTCCCTGGGTCAAACCCATTTTTTTAGCCAATGCGACTTGTGATAGGCTAGACTTTTTTCTCGTTTTAATAATCAAATCAATTAATTTTTGTTTTTCTCGAACTTCAGCAATATTCACCCCTAAATTTTTTGCCAATTCACTCATAGATAAATTTTTCCAAGTCATTATTTAATCTCCTTTATTCTTTTTAATACTAATTTAATTTCATTGAGAGGTAATTCTTGAGTTTTCTTTTTAAAGGCATGTAAAACATAAACTGAATCTCCTTTTTTAATAAAATAAAAAAACCGAAACTGGCCTGTTCTGTCTTTTAATCGCAGTTCATTTAACCCTGGATGAATGTTTGATAAATTACGATTATGTGGCATGAAGAGTTTATGACCATTTGCAAGTAGAGTAATGGCATCAAAAAAATCTGATTTTAGTTCAGCAGAGCAACTTAGTAAAAATAGTTCTATTGGAGATCGACTGCTAGATAATAAGTAGAACTTAACATTCATACCTTTGATTATTAACTTTTCCACATATTAGTCAAGGCTAATATTTGATCTGTAAAAACATCCTAATAAAAAATTATTTCTCTATTTTTTAATTTTCCACTTACCCCCCCCAAGCTATGCTTTAATAATTAAAGTCGTTTCTCAAAAAATTACATCTAATCAACGGGAGGGATCTAAAAATGTTGCGACTTCGATTTTTCTTTTTCATCACATCAACTACACTGGCACAAAATTTTTTTCTTGAATGGTTCTTGGTTATGGGGGAAATTAACGAGTTTGATAAGAAGGATGATTCTAGTACATTACATCCTAATCTAAAAAAAGATTGTATTAGTGCTGGATTTAAAACAAAAATTATCAATGAGAAAGAATTTTGTTCAGATCGACAGGTTTATCGAGAACGATATCAAATTGACAATTTCATTTTGAAATTAAATAAGCTTGGTTTTGGGTAAATAT
Source organism: uncultured Oligoflexales bacterium (assembly GCA_964521975.1). Taxonomy (GTDB): domain Bacteria; phylum Bdellovibrionota_B; class Oligoflexia; order Oligoflexales; family CAZFSQ01; genus CAZFSQ01. The sequence continues at coordinate 7,407 of CAZFSQ010000073.1, forward strand.
CGACTACCTACACCCGAAGAGTGGGAATATGCCGCTAGAGCTGGAACAAGAACAATATATTCGTATGGAAATGAATATGAAACAGAATCTTATCACTCAAAACCAAACAAATGGGGTATAGTTGGCTCTGGTGATGAATTTGTAAAAGGAAAATATAATACTGCGAGCGATAAAATTTCATGTGAGGGACCTGGAGGTCGAAACGCTTTTCGCCTCGTCCGCGAAATAGAATAAATCTAAATATCTGTAAATGTCGAAAACAACATTTACAGATGTTGGTGCGAAATGAACTCTTCAGGATGAAAGTATCACCTTAAAATATTTTTAATATATAAAATAATGTCTTTTTCTTCTTCAATTTTCGCTCTAAATATATTTTCTTTAAGCCAACTTATATCTACTTTATTTTCGATCAGCTTTTGATAAATTTTTTGCCCCATCATTTGTCCTAAAAGCAAACTAATTTCATAGGAAGACTGTAAATCCTTTTTATAAATATTAGAGGGTGAAATTTTTTTTGTTTTATACATTTTTTTTAAGTATTTTAAACTGTGATAAATTGCACTTTTTTTCTTTTTGGATAAAGAATTTAAATTTCTTTTTTTAATAGATAAAAGTGTTTCTTCTAACATTTCTTCTGATGGAACTTTTTTCTTAGGATTCAAAACTTTCACCGCAATTGTCCCGGCAATTACTTTCAATATACGAGCATA
>CAZFSQ010000074.1:0-8102 GCA_964521975.1 uncultured Oligoflexales bacterium
TTGCCAGCCAGCATGCCTCTGCTGCTGCTTGCTCATTTTTTTTTTAAATGTGACGATGAACAATGATCAAAAAACAGTGGTAACTTCAGAAATACACACAGGTTTGTCTTTTTAGGCATCACAATCAAATCTTTTGTAGGCAATTGCTCTGGAGCCTCCCACTGATACGGGTTCTTAAATTGAATTTTCTTTCCTAAGAAAACACTACCTGCTTGTACCACCCCTTTTTGAATACCTGAGCTTGCCTTTTGCCAATCTGAATGAATCAATGGATCGTAAATAGATATTAAATCTAAAATAAATTTTTGATTATTTTTCTCATCAAGTTCCCCTCTTAGATAATCAACAATGTCTGTCAAATATTTTCTAACATTTTTTTTTCGTTCGTCACTTGTTGATAGGACATATCGCGAAAAATCAAGCAACTTATTCAAAAAGAAAAATTGCACAGATAATTTTTTTTGTTCTAAAATTTTTGTTCTCCATTTTGCATAATTTCTCTCTGCCAAAGATTCAACAACTTCCAACCAAGCTGTTTCATTTTTAGGTAATTTCCCTTTTTCTAAGCCCGAATATTTTTCATAAACCTCACGAAAATATTTTCCTTGTCCCGAAAGAGCATGTTCCATCATCATGACATATAAAATTTCTTTCCATAAATTGGTTGGAAATGCCGTTTGCAAAGCCCCCAAAATTTGTTGATCAAATTTGTATTCGCGAAAAATAGACATCCCAAGAGCTGTGGCCACTTCATTGGCTTCAGCATCACTCTCATCGCGTTCGGTCATTAGAATACGATGTATCCAGTGGAGACTTTCATTAACTTTCCCTTGATCAAAATAAATTTTGGCTAGCCGCATCATGATTTGAGTACGCTTGGGAAAATTTTTTATTTCTAGTAAATGCTTGTAAAGTTTTTCTTGTTTCGCCTCTGGCCAATCATCAAAATCTAAAAGTGCTAACCAATAAGCAACATCCTCAACATTATCCTCCATCACAATTTTCTCCGCTAAATCTTTTGGAATGGTCTGATTCATTTTATTAATTAATTTTTGCCAAATGAATCTTCGCTCTGGTTCTGGAACATTAAGCCAATCATCAATTGTATAAGTAGAATATTTATTTAAATAATATTCCACCATCTTGTCATCTTTCAGTTCACCGGTTAATTCAAAGAGTCGCATCTCAATAGCATTTTGGGATCTTAAATCAATCACGGGATCTGGTTTTTTTTCTAATTCATTTAAGGCACTGGCTAGAAAAAACAACTCTCCTTGCATTGTTTTTTTTCTATCGGATAATTGACCTTGAATTCTTTGACATCCCCCACTTGAAACAATTTTTGTCTTGGAAATATCCATTAATTTAGGATGCAATTCATAATTCAAATGTGTTTGCGTTATTCCATATTCAGATTTAATAAAAGGATCGTGCGTTACATTTCTTTTATAACGAGCTGGATTACGATAAATATAAGCTGTTAATAAATACTGCCATGCTTTATTTTTGCTCTCTAAAAAAACAGGACAGCCACCACTAAGAGCTGCGGAGAGCATTCGATAATAATTTAAATTCTCAATTTTAATCTCAAAACGTATGGCCAGTTCACTTATTCGCCAAGCTTCTAAATAATTTTTTTGTTGGAATTGAAAGCGAATGATGTCTTCCATTTTCGCTGCATAATGTGGATAATAAAAATTAATATGAGAATATTCTGTCCATGCTTTATTTATTTCACCATCATTTAAAAATTTTCTTGCTTCGTCTAATGGCTCAGCAAAGACATTGGCAATACATATGCAAACAAAAAAGACTATTTTGCTCCAAATGCCCATAAGACCCCGACGGTATAGTGATCCCATTGATTCAATGCTGATTTTCCCACACCTGATGATGCAAAAAACTGTCTTCCTCCTTGAAAAAAAATCCCCACCGACGATGGCATATATAAATTCCATCTTAAATAATATTCCATATTCCATTGAGCATAACTGATATCCTGTCCACTTAACGCCGTGGGTTCATCTTTTCTCGCCGGAATCCATTTTTGATTCGGGTGGGTGAAATGAATTCCTCCCCCAAGCATTAAATTGTGTTGGAAATCAGATAACCAATAGGAGAGTCGTGTAAACACAATCCCTTCTAATAGTAAATAACCAAACCCAGCATATAGCTCATAACGATTCGGTTGAGCAGCTTGTTTAAAAGGAGTTTTACCTAGAAGCTTACTCGAATCTGTTGTGTAAATTTCAAACCGGCGAAATCCCCCTTGATAAATCAGTCCAGAACTTGTTGGAATATTTAATCCAAGATGCCAACCCTTTGTATCAAAATTATTAAATTCGTCGATATAATCATAACCAAATTCAATTTCAAGGTTTGATTTTCGCCAATCAAAAACGTGTGGATTTTGCGTTTCGGTTAGAACTTCATTCGCTAGAGCATTCACCGTAAAAGGTTCAACCTCCGTCTCAAATTTTTTAGCATGAGCGTCGTATGAACAAAATAAAATCGTTAAAATAAAATACCTCAATTGGTTTTCCATTCTGGAATCTTATGCGGAGGACAATCAAGGGATGTTCTCCATGTTTTACTAATTTGATAATTACCTCCCACATCAAAATAAGGATGATCGCAATAAGCTCGACATTTTTTAAAAATCTCACCTAAATTCCATCCCTCTTTTTGCCAAATATCATCACCAAGATATTCATACACCGTGCGACTTCTTTGAATGGGAATGACTCCAGCAACTCTGACATTGAGCTGAGCCGATTGATATTTCACGGCTCCCCAAAATGGATACAACCAAGAAATTCCAACAGCATATTGACCTGCGGCATCATCGGATAACCATTTCACAGCCACTTCCGGCAATAACAAACTTGATAATTCTTCTGGCATGTCATTAAAACGAAATCGAAACGACACATTCGATTTCCAATCATTACCCAAATTACAAACTTTCAAATTTTCGCCCTCGATTAAACTAATGCGTTCATTGTCACGAAATGTCACCATTACTGCCCCATCACTCTCTTGTAAAGTTGCTGGAGTTGTTTCGACGGCTTTTAAAACAAGATCAGGTTTTTTAGCAATTCCCGTGTCTTGATATTTTTTAACATAATTCTCATATTGGCTCATTGAGGGAAAAGCTCCCATCGCTGCCACAAAATTCAAAAACTCAATTTTTAATTCTTGTGGTGTCAGAGTCACACAATTTTGACCGTAAAAATAATTTCCTTGTGCAATAGCATCGGGAGTATTTAATAACTCTTGCGGACACCACATCAAACTTTTTTGTTGTACTAATGTTGGAACATATTCTGTATTACTATCATAAACCATCGCACCGACTAATCTGGGCGAAACTGCTAATTGATCACTCTGCACAAGAGCTGTCAATTTTTCCGCAACGATTTTTTGAATCGTTCTAAATTCCTTCGTAAAGCGATGATGTAAAACGACAGAAAACATCATATCTTTTGCTGCTGTTGCTTTTACTGATGTAAGTTTTTGTGAAATAAAATTTTCAAACTGTGTCGAGAAATCATCTTCTTTTCCCACTTGAAAACAAACATCTATGGCATCGCCAGTCTCCATGATTTTTTTTTGATACGTCAGATAATCATTCGATGTCATAGAACTCGCTTTGGCGTCATCTTGACAATAAGCCAGCAGCAATGGAATTTTTTCAACCTCTTGCAGCGGCGTCGATAATTTGAAACTTAAATCTTCAACAACAGGATTTTTGCGTGCATAACTTTTAGCTGACATTAAAATATTTTTATTACGATCGAGATAATCAACCTGTAAGCAATTACCTCTTCCTGTATCGGCCAAAGAAATTGCATCATTCATCCAATATTTATCAGTAGAAAAAAACTCATCCACATCTGTAACATTTTCTAATTTACAAAATTCAGCAGGAAATAAAAAATTGGAGCCTGTATTAGTAAATCCCTCGGAAAATTCTGTTAACGAATGATCTTCGGGTTTTGTTTTCACGACGCGAAAATTTCTTTTCATACCATACTGAGAAATATTTTCATGCGGGGGATTACCCAAATTATGATACACACGCACCTGCACATGTTCATTGGTTTCATCAAACACCCCATAAATTTGTGCGGAATGTGTTAAATAACTACTTCCCTTATTATGATTAAGCGTCGTCGATGAAATATCCATTCCCAAATTTAAAATATCGGGATGATATCTCATTCTAAATTTTACTTCACCGAGTGGATCCTCTGAATGAAAACTGTAACTGCCGCATAAACTATTTAGATCGCATTTGACAAATTGATGCTCATGCACTGTGGTATTAAAATCTAATTCTTCAAATGGATAAAATGTTTCACCACCGGAACCAGTACTGGAATAGGACATTTCCCAAACCGCATTTTCAATTCGCTCTGGCATTTCGGTCATTTTAAAAAAGAGATAGGCTGTTTTTTCTTCTTCAAACCAATAGGAATTAAACTGCTGAAAAAAACCATAATCCTCTCGTAAATATTGTTTGGTATGGTCGATACAAGACACAAAACACAAAATAAAAATAGACAATAAAAGTTTCATTGAATTGAATTTTTCATCCACGTAATAAAATTATCGGTATCCCGATTGATAATTTCTTGTCGCGAACTAATTCCCGCTGCGGTGGGGTCAATACTATTTTGATCAATCACAGTTCCTACGGAATATTTTTTAGAATCAAGACCATTTTTCCATGACGAAAAAAAACCATTTTCTTCATCTTCTAAAACAAAATAATGAAGACTCTTAGCATTTCTGCCTTCAGAAATTAATTTTTTCCACCCTGCCCAATGTTCTGCTTTCACCGTTGATGAGGGATCTTTAGCAATATCACCCTGCCAAAAGACTGCTTTAACTTCAACCATCGGTCGGTCTTTTGGATCATCTTCGGGTGCTTCATCTGTCCACGGATTAATATCTAAGGCTGCTGACTCAACACTTGACAGCTTTTGACAATCTGAAATTGCAATACTCACAGGATTCAAATTAAATGTTTTTGTTTCTTTCGTAAGTTTTTCCGTAAGAGCAGCAATACGCAAACTCCACTCGGTTTTACGATAATCAGAAATTCCTGTCAGTGGGAAACAAGTTGAGTTACTTATGGCAGAGTCGGATAAAACAAAAGGACGCAATAATAAAAAAAAGATATCAGGTTCTTTTTCTGGGATTGATGTCGAGCGATTTGTCGTCGTCTCGTTGCCACTTGTGCCATATTCCCAACCTTCGTAGCAGCGGGAAAAAGTAAAAAATAATATAGCAAAAAAAAGTTTAGACATGCTTATACGTTTCAGCCATCCTTATAAACATCTTTACGATGTTTTATTGCAACAATAATGACAACTTTTTTTTGTTGATTGATGCGATAAACAATTCGATAATCACCCACTCTTACTCGACGATGACCAATAAAACTATAGCGTAGAGGTTTACCCAAACCTACCGGATCATGCGTCAAACGATGCTCGATGGCTTTTTTGATTTGCTCACGAACTGTTTGGGGCAGGTTAGGAATATCTTCCTTAACAACACAGTCTAAATATTCGATACTAAAAAAATTATTTCCAAGCTTTTGCATGTTTAATCGTTCGCTTAGATTTTCCTTCGCGTTTCATCGCCAATTCGGAGAGTAATAAATCTTCATGTTTATCTATTGCTTCTTGAATTAGTTCTTTGGCGACGATCGACATTGACTTATCTTCTTTTTTTGCAAAATTATGGAGTGACTCATAAAGAGTTGAATCCAGTACAACATTGATTCGTGGGTTTTTTGTTGGCATAAACAAACTCCTATATTCTATAGTGTATCACTTGTGATGAACTTTAACAAGACGTTACGATAAATACTTCGCATTCAATTCCCCAAGATTGATCTCCCCCGAACTATGTTTTTCTTTCACATAGGAACTGATCTTGTCGCGAGCCTCAGCAACTAAATTAGAATAACGTGGACCATCTTTATCCAATCTTATCGAATAACGGTGAATAGATTCTGCTAACCGAGAATTTAATTTTCCGAATAATGCTTTGCCTTCTTCAAACGATTCTAAATAAGCAGCAGCGGCTTCTGGACTTGTTTGTAGCATCGCTTCATTAATAAAATTATTAGGCAAATCCAAAAGCGTTGCGTCAATAAAAACATGCGAAGCGATCTCTTTACCAAAACTTGGATTCTGTTTGACAATCCCACTGATCAAGTTTTTTCTTTGCGAAGGGTGCAGTGCGTTCAATGCTTCTTCGAGTAGAGGTGTTCGTTTCACTTTAGTCGTTTTCAAATTACCCGATTGATTTTCATAAGCTTCCATTAATTTTTTGGCCGTCATCCTGACAAAAGAATCGGGAAGTTTATCCACCTTGGTTAATTCTTCAATAAACTTGGCGACAAAACTTGGGTCCGACATCGCAAAGAATTGTTCTCGTAAACTTCTTGGAGCATAAGCAACAGCGGCAACCGCTTGAGCTTCACTCACTTCTTTAAGAATTCCGATAAACTCATCCACTTGGAGTGTCGCTAAAAATGCAAACTCTTCATCGAGCGAAATATTTTCTACTCGCAATTTGGCTGCAACAACTCTTCGTTCCATACGATCTAAAAATTCCCAAATCTTCGTACCATTGTCTTCGCTCTTTGTTTTGTGAAAATGATCCGCAAGGGTTAAAAGAAATTCGCGATGCTGAGGTTTATCTTTAAAAAGTTGTAAATACTCAGGACCAAAATGATTTAAAATGAGACACAATTCATCCAGGTTTTTTTCTTCGATAAGAGGTTTAATTGCGAGTTCTGCTACATGAATATCTTCATTCATCGCTTCGCGTAACTGTTTTAATTTGGTTAGAGTCATGAGAGATGTGGGTTCTTGCTTGGTAATTGCTAAATTATTTTTTTGTTCTAAATTTTCATGACTGCTTAGCGATAAATTTTGAATCAATCCCAGTTTTTTTAAACCCCACAATAAAAACAGTCCCATCACAATCACAAAAACACTGGTGATGAGCCAAGGCAAAAAAGGAATAAATTTCATCCAAAAAATTTCTTCGATCGTTTTGGGTTGCGTTTCAGATTCTCTAGGTGATTTCTGTTCTTCAATTATTTCTGGTTTCGGAGCAAGCTTTCGCGAAATCAAATCTAAATTCACCCCGACCATTTTTACTTTTTGCAATAATCTTTGTCTTAAAGAATTTAATTGCTCATTATCAAAACTAGATTCATACGTAAATTCACATCGCACTGATGCCAATTTATATTGCACCGTGGTCGCAGGTTTGTCCTCTACATCTAATCCAGGAAGTGAGGATGATTGTTTTTGATCGAGAGTATTAAATCTTATAGGCTCACATCCAACCGCCGAGCATAAATGGTTTGGACATTCTTCTTCAAGCACAGCAGCAAAACGATCACTTAAATCTTTGACCTGTTCTTGAATGACATCGGGAATTTGCACACCATTATTTTTTTGTGCTGATAATATTTGTGACAAAAAGAAAAAAATCCACAAAAAAAATTTCATCATACCCTCATAAATTTAATTATTATTTTCTAACGACTGAATCATTTCTTCGACTTTATCGTCATACTCTATTCCCTGAGCTTTGCGATAAACTTCTTTCGCCACATTTTTTTCACCAATTTTCAAAAGCAGAGAACCTTTAACTCTTAAAGTTTCAACGTGATTGGGATAACGAGCAAGAACTTTATCGGCATATTCAAGAGCCAAACTATAATTTCCTTCTTTGACAAGTTGTTTAATCATGTTCTGGGTTTTAACAATGCTCACAGGTTCAGCATTTTTAGAGATGGCATTGCCTTTTTTCAAATACTGATCTTCAATTTCTTTATCACTATCTGTTGGAGCAAGCGGTACAAGTGAAATTCCTTTTTTGCTATTTTGCATCTTATGGTCGATCACAATTTGCTGCCCGGAAGTTAGCACAGGAATTAACACTTCTGTTTGATTCGATCCGTCATTAAAGACTACTTTGACATTATAAGGAGATAAAAGAGGTTGCTTATCAGGAGTTCCCACTTCTCTTTCAGGTAATGTTTTATTGACTTCAGGTTCTACAAT
>CAZFSQ010000075.1:0-8092 GCA_964521975.1 uncultured Oligoflexales bacterium
ACAAGAATGAATTTTAATAAAATTTTCTTTAGTCACTCCAGACAAAGGAAGCCGTAAAATATTTTTGGCGAGATGTTCACATTCAAGGGCTGCTTTGAGTGGACCAGGATTACTTTCACAAAACAATAATTCCATAAACTCAAACATCGCGTGATGCAAAGCGGAAGCCTTTTCAAGTTCTTTTGCCTGAAATGCTTTAAACAGTAATACTGTTTCTTTAGGAAAAACATTAGATAAAACGCTAATCACTCCATGTCCACCGAGTGTCAGACTTGGTAAATAAGTAAGATCATCTCCAGAAAGATAAATAGTTTTGGGTGTGAGTAACATAGATTTAGAAAAAAAAGCTAAATTGCCGCTGGCTTCTTTAACCATCGTAACTCGCTCAAGTTGACAGACTCGTTGAATGATTTCTGGTGTCAAATGTTGTCCCGTCCGACCAGGGACATGATAAAGACAGATGGGAATCGAAGTCGATTTTTGAATGGTTTGATAATGAAAAAATAAACCATCAGATGACGGTTTATTATAAGGTGGTGTCACGACCAAAAGAGCATCGGCCCCAAGTTTTTCTGCTTCAACTGAGAACTGTACCGTCATTTTTGTATCACTCGAACCCGTTCCAGCCATAACCAAAACATGATGTGGTTTGCACCATGTTATTGTTTTCTTGATAAGCTCAGATTTTTCTTGATGGGAGAGCGTAGGGGATTCTCCTGTAGTGCCTCCCACTACAATCCCTCGGATACCCGAATCTATTTGAAAGCGAACTAATTTTTCATATGCAGGCCAATCAATCTCAAAATCCTCGCGGAAAGGAGTTGCAATCGCTGTCCATACACCACTAAATTTCTCTTGAAGGTTCATTTGGAAAGATCTTTCTCAGAATTGTTTTTTTGCGATGAATGATGATTGTTGTTATTATTCAATTCATTTTTAAATGGAATAGAGGGGCGAAAATCGGGAATTTGATTCGATGGCATGGTTTTTAAACCACAGGCATTGAGCAACAAACACCCCAACACAAATAACGCTGAGAGAGAAGAGTAACGAGCAAGTTTTTCCGAAACTCTTTTCATTTTTTTCTCGGAAGATTTTTTTTCTTCTGAAAAAGCTTTTCCGACGCCTTGGATATCTGACCAAATATCTTGCAAAAGTTTCAAAGTTCCTGGTGATAAATTTTTATTAATCTTAGGTAATTCAGATGAGATAAGCTCCGATGGTTTGGTTTCTGTTTTATCACAATAATTGGCTAGGTCACGAATGGCCTTTTCGGCGTGAGAGTAAGCGATACCTTTACTTTGTAAATCATAAATTAATCGTCGTTGGATGGGATATGTGATGATGGAGCCTGGAATGTTTTTTGTATCTTTATTAAATAAAGTTATGTTGTCTATGATGAGTTGAAAGTAAAAATTGATTTGCTGAAAAGCAAGCAAGAGAGATTGCCTTTTGATTTCTAGTGATTCTAAGTCGCAAAGGTTATGAATATCGAAGTTCAATAATTTGTGACATTCATCTTTAAGATTTTCAATTACAAGATTGGTTTTGGTGTCGATCATATTGAGATTTTGGATGAGTAAGGTGATCGACAAGAGTTCGAGTCCAAGACTCTGGAGATATTTTTGTTCTTGATTTGAAAATATATCTTCTGCTTGATTTGCATTAAAACCAAGACGTGAAGCTATTTTTTGATCAATAACATTTTCCGTGTCATTAAATTCTTGGCACAAGCTACTTTGAATTAAATTGGAATTTTGCCATTGGTTGATATTTTCAAAATCAGACATGATCTTTTCAGATGCCTGGCATAAAGATTCACAGCTTTCCATCAAAAACGATGAGTATAGGGTGTGACGTGTCACTTGATTTTGAAATGTTAAGGCTAAGGGTTGATTAAAAAGTAATTTACTTTTATCTAAGATGAGCGAAGATAATTGATTGATGGAGGAAGTAATTTTTTGAATTTGATTTCGTAACGTAAAACGCAAAAGATTGAGAGCAAAAGTTCGTTCTCCGTAGCGGAGAATCATTGTTGTAAGTGGGTTATCTCGCGATTTAACGAGTGAAAAAATAAGAGGGTCTTGATGATTGTCTATTTGTGATGATGTGAGTGTAATGCGATAATTTTGTAAATCTGTCTCTGAAATTCGTTCATGCTCACGTAAAGGTCCAAGGATCGACGATATAAAATCCTGAATTTGTCCATTGTCAATGGCTGTAGGTCGAAATACATCTTGAAAGTGAATACTCTTTTCTTCAAAACTTTCTTCAGATATTTTTTTAGACATTTTTTTCCTTTGGGTTTTTAAAATTTAAAAGTTGCGGTCGATTGAACAAGATATTGGTTTAAACCGCTCTTACCTTTATCGACTTGCCAAGCCTTTCCTGGGATAGCGTAAGCAAGAGCACCCCCCAGTTCGACCTCTCTGCCAATAAAATAATTATAGTTGAAGTCGATCTCATAGCCAAGGTCTGACCCAGCAAAGCCAAAAGGACGTTTTTGTAAATCACGACTAATATACTCTTGTTTAACAATATCAGGAATTTTTTCATTCAATTGTGCGGTTAAGAGTTTTACAGAAAAGTTTCCGTATTGGACACTTTCCATGCGATAACCCAGAGCAAATAATTTCGCGTTAATAAATTGATCCGGCTCAAAGACTCCATCGACGCGTAAATTTCTCAAATAAGAATGGCCATTAAAAAAAATTAACGCAGGCTTGAAGTTGGGGTGAAATGACATAGCAGTTACTTTCTTATCGCGTTTGGTTTCACCTACTTTATCATTCCAAGTGCTATCTTCTGTGTCTTTATAATATCCATCCGCATCGCCGGGAGCATAAGCATATTCAAAAAACATGCTGTGACTTTGAGCGTCGCCGTCATGAAATTCTTGTGGACCAATATACGCACCAGAACGACTCATGGTGTAGGCTAGTTCACCCGTCAAACCTAATGCCTGTGTTTTGTTGGTGGATGAATTGAAACGTATGGTGCTGCTACTTTCAGCTAATTCTTCATCAAGGGAGTCATGATTTTCTCTTTGACCACCTAACATAATAAAGGATGGGTCGCGAGTTTTTCCAAGTTGTAAAATGAATTCATTTTTAAATGTAAGTGCTGATAAATAAAATCCAGAATAAATATCGAGTAAATTTAAATCCGTGTTGCCATCACCACCTGTAATTTTGGAATAGTTTAATGCAATATTTTTAGCAAAAGAAGAATTGGTGTTGCTCTTACGATCATCTAGCATCACGCTTAAAGTATATTGGTCGTAGTCATCCGATTTAGCGGTGGGGCCAAAATTTGTTTGCATATTATCGAATGCATTTTTTTCTTCTGTGCTTGCCGAAGACTTTTCATAAGGATTATTCGTTTTAACACCCGTTTCACCAAGTTTATCGTAAGCAACACTAAACCCTAGTGTTTGCAAACGTTGCATATTAATTTCGCATTCAACGCCATCGTAAACAGATTGGAAGCGACTAAAGGGGGATGCCCCTGAATCCATTAATGCTCCAAGGCCCCATGTTTTACCGCGACGTCCCGCTTTCAAAATACAAAAGTCGAAAGCATATTGAGCATACGCTTGCGTGAAACGCGGAAGATAACTGGAATAGCCTGGGTAACGAACATTTTGATTGCGATCAGAACATCGTTCTTGTGATGAATTATCAGTTTCATTACTTCGATCAGCACAGTCATAGGGCTGTGGATTATCTCCCAAATAATGCTCGTTATGAAAATCATTACCCAATCGCAATTCGCCAAAAAAACTAGCTCGTTCATTCATGCGAATTTCTCCGAGTAATCGAAAATCATGCTGTGTGGCCTGATGTTGCCCTCGATCACTCGAAAAACCTGGAGAGTTACTAAATTCAGGACGAAGGCTGTAATGACCGCTGCCATCTAAAAAAAATGAATAGATGTTCGAGGTGAAAATAAAAAATGTGAGGCTAAAAAAACGTTTCATATTTATTCTCCAAATTTCATTTTTAAATATTCTTTCATCTCTTGTGAAATTAAATGGACTGCTTTGGTTAAGTGTTGAATTTTCGCTGTCCCAAGAGAATCTTCAAAGCGATAACCTTCGGAAATTTGTTTTGCAGCGATTTCTAATGTTCTTAACGCTTCCAGAATATCATGCCGTTTTTTTCTTGAGTCTTCCATTAGAAAATTATTCCTTTTAAAAATGTTGAATTCTTTTGAGAGGGGTAGAGGAAGTTGCGATTCTCCCTCTACCCCTCTCAAACTCTCCCCACTCTCTCAAACGCCCAAGGGGCTTATTGCCCCCTGGACCCCAAGAAAAAAAGCAAACGAAGTATAAAATAAAAAAACATTCAAATAAAAAAAACTCTCGAAGTGTCAATTTCTGGGTTCCAAGGGTTTCAACCCTTGGTCGTTTCGTAGAGGAGGGGGAAGAGTTTGAGAAGGGGGAGGAGAGAATCGAAACTCGCCTCCCCCTTCTCAAGAAAGTAGTCACATTTGGCTGACTTCACACCACGTGATATAATAAAGAAATGACACAGAATGAAAATCAAGAACCTAACAAACCGAATATTGTTGATTTTAATTTAGCTAAAAGAAAATTAACGACAGCAAAAAAATTAAAAGCAGAAGAGTTAAAGCAGAAAAATAAAAAAGGATCTTTGTCTATTTGGCATTATGTTCAATTTGTTTTTTTTCTTTTAGTGCTGAGTTATTTTATGCAACTTTGTCATGTGTAAATGGAATTTATTATTACTTTTCATTTTCTATGAAGCAAACCTCTTTTCTGCCCAATACCCAATATGGAAAGATTCAAGAGGGTTTCAAGCTGTATTAGATATTCAATATGAAACATCCCCTGATGAAAAAGTAACTCCAGAAACCAAAGAAGAATTTAGAAAAATTTGTGCATCTTTTTTTGATGCCTGGACTCCAGGGGGAGGGCCGTGGGGGTTGGGCCTTTTTACGAATTATCGCTGCTTTGTTGGGGATGAAAAACTGGAAGGCGAGAATATAAAAACGAGATGGAAGTTTTCTATTAAGCAGGTGAATGAAAATTTAGAGTTTCGCTTTATGCTTAATTCTGCGAGTGAAAATGGAGTTAAACCCATTGATGAGTCGATTAAAATATCTGGCCATCCTTTTTGGTTGCAAGCGTTGCAAGATAAGGAAGTGATTTTACATGTTGTGACCTTGTTTGGATTGCGAATTCCTATGATAGGTCGTCTGACCGTACAAGAAATCTTTGGACGTGAGAGGGTTTTTTTACCATTAAGTGAGAACGATATCAGTCATGAAAAAAAAATTCCTGAGCCGCCACAAAACTTAGAAGCCTTGCGTTTATTAATTTCTAAAAATGGTGAGAAAATAAAAATAAAAAAAATGGGTGAAATAAATCTGGTGGAACTTTCTAAAAAAGAAAAACGTGAATTTAAAATGCGGACCAAAGTGTCTCCACCGAAAAGAGGTTGGTTTGTTGGTGATGAACTTTCTGAGAAAATAGAAAAGCAAACAATTTTATTGCAAGTACCTGAGCCTCTCAAGAGTCAATTGAAAGAGATGATGAATCAAAGTTTAATGACTCTCTGGACGCGTCTGTTATCGACATTAGAAAATCAAAAAGGTGAAATCAAAGAAATTGAAATTCCATGGTGGATGAAGATTCCTGGTTTTGATCTGTCGTTTAGGATGGGTTATCCCTACGTGGGAGAAAGTATTGTGTTACCCAAATTGCAACTTTATCATTTTGCCTACGAACCGCGACTGACGAATTGGAGTGGGCTACAGTTTGCATCCGATATTGTTCCCAAAGTTTCCGACACATTTGAAGATGAAGAATATTATTTGGGTTGGCAAAGATATTCTTTATCGTATTTAACTTTTATTGATCCTGGATATTGGATTGATCGCATCGAGTTTTTGCCTAAATTGGGTCTTTGGACACTCGAAGCTAAAATGCCAGCAGAAGGACCGGTGGGTGGTTTGGAATCGCGACTCTATGAAATTAATTTTAATCCGAGTATGGGATATGAACTTGGTCTTTATTGGGCAACCGAGTGGGGTGGTTTTCGTTTGTGGTACACAAGAGATTTTACAGGAAGTGTGAGGCAGACTGAAAAAGAAAGCCCACGAGTTGATTTGGAACGCTTGGGTGGGGCAATTAACTTTTCATCTTTTACTTGGCGTTATGCAACGTCTGGCGAGGAAGATGAGGAGGGTCGCGAGCTTGAGGTTCAATTTTTAGTGCATGTTATTCGCGAAGGCTTTTTATTAACCGGTGGCCAAAGAATTTCCTCTGAAATTACTGAAAATCAAGATGATGAAGATGGGATCAGAAAAGATTTTTTTTATAATTTTATTAATATTGGTTTGGGTAGCTCGGTGAGTTGGTAGAAATCTTCTAGGCAATTTTTACTCATTAAATAATTTTAATTTCCTGCCGAACAGTTAAAAAATGTTTGGAGGAAAATTCTTATGTTATTTCTTAAAATTGTTTTTTTGTCTTTGCTGGCGACCTATTGTTCTAATGAAAATGTCATTGATTATAAAACTAAACAAAAATCAATGACGGAAGGAACTTTTGATCAATCAGGGGCCGCTGATTTTGCTCCTATTGAGGGTGTTGGCAATTTAGATCAAAAATCTGCCAATGCTAAAGTTACATTACAAGATTTGGCAAATGAAATTTCTGATAGTGAAACAAAAAATGTTTTTATTGGACTCCTAAGTAATGATGAAATTATTACTGATCTAACAGAAAAATTAAGAGCGTTAAGAAATGAGACACTCACAGCTGAAGTTTCAAAAGTTGAAGATAAAGATGGTGTTAAAATAGCGTGGCTTAAGACCAACTCAATTAAATTCAATACCGAAGTTGCACAAAAACTTTTTTCTGAAGTTGGTGAAGTCAATGTACGTGCAATTCTAGGCAAAGACAGCAAAGAATATTCAACAAGTGAAACTATTGAAATCACTCTAGGTTCGCTTGTATTTTCAAAAACAAATTCTAATGGATTGAATCTGAGTGACAACAATGGAGTTCTAACTGTCATTCCAAGTAATAACGTTAAAGCACAAAGCAGCTCTAATAAACCTCAATGTTCTGAAACAGGTGGACCTTTTGGGGGGCCTCAAGATGGTAGTTGTCCACTTGGTAATAATTCTGTTTGCTGCCCAGATGGGACGTGTAGTTCAAAATCAAATTGTCCAAGTGGTGTTAATTGTGGTGGAAACAATCGTTGTGCCAAATTTGAGTGGTGTTGTCCGATAGATAACTCTTGCAAATCGAAGCAATCAGATTGCAAATGCCCTTTAAATACAGAGTGGAATCTTACAGCTAATGCTTGTCTTCCTATTTGTAATTCTCCAATGGTGCTATCGCAACCTCTTTCATCAACGAGTACCTGCGGTTGTCCAGATGGAATGAGTCTAAATCCTTCACCGTCTCCAGGTTTTTGTCAGTGTGATGATATAAATCAAGTTTATATTCCTAATCCGAGTCCTGCTACTGGATCATCATGTCAAGATAGTCCATTTCTGGAAACTAAATGTCCTAGATCATCCGCACCTGCCGATGAAGGACATTCACTTAAATGTCCCGCCAATACATCAGAACCTAGTCCAGATGTTGGTTGGTGTTGTCATCATACTGCGGAATGTGGCAATACAACGCAACTGTGTAGTTGTCCTAGTCCAAAAGTAATTAAAGGCTCAGCTTGTGTATTGGCGACATGTGGGGATCGTGTTCAGGATAGTGGTGAAGCTTGTGATGATGGTAATGAGATCAATGGAGATGGTTGTAATTCATGTACAGCACCATATTGTGGTAATGCTATAAAAGATCCTTCTGAAACTTGTGATGATGGAAATTTAAATTCTGGAGATGGTTGTTCAGGTAGTTGTTCTATTGAACCCACCCCTACACCAACTCCATATGATTGTGTTATTGCATATCCAAGCAATTCACCTGTTCATTGTCCCGCAACACAAACAACAAACTGTTGTTACGATGGAAAAACTTGTGTTGGTAATACTTGTAAAGTTGTGACACCGACACCGACACCGACACCGACACCGACACCGACACCGACACCGACAC
>CAZFSQ010000076.1:0-8050 GCA_964521975.1 uncultured Oligoflexales bacterium
TAAACATTTAAAAGGTTTGCGAGCACTTAAAGAGGAAAAATTAATTGCGAAATATATGATTGTGTCTTTTGACAGTGCTATACGGAAAACAGATGATGGAATTGTTATTTATCCTTGGAAAAAATTTATCGAAGATTTGTGGAGTGGAGAAATTATTTAAAATCATCGCTATTGAGTATAGGTCAAAAATGATATACAATTTTGACTTATGTATACTAGAAGACTTAATCTATTAAAATCGCAAAGCTTTTTTATATTTGGGGCACGTGAAACAGGAAAAACAACTTTTCTCAAACAGCAGTTTTCTCATACAGAACCCATTTGGATAGATCTATTAAAACAGGATATTTATTCTGATTTATTGACACAACCCGAACGACTTTTGAATTATATCCCCAAGCAATTTAACAATAGGAAAAAAAACAATTCATGGATTGTTATTGATGAAGTTCAAAAAGTGCCCCAACTCCTTGACGTTGTTCATCGGCTCATAGAGGAAAAAAAATACAAGTTTGCTTTAACGGGATCAAGTGCTCGCAAATTAAAACGCAATGCAGCAAACCTCCTTGCGGGTAGAGCTTTTGTATTTAAGTTGTTTCCTTTAACTCATCTTGAGGCTGGGGATGATTTTGATTTACTGAACGCACTGTCCATCGGCACATTACCCAAAGTTTTTAGTTATAAAAATTATCGCGAGGCAACCTTTTTTTTAAAAGCGTATGCAGAAACCTATCTTAAAGAAGAAATTCTTGTCGAACAGTTGATTAGAAAGCTGCCACCTTTTTATAAATTCCTTGAAATTGCTGCCCAGCAAGATACAGAAATTATCAATCTTACAAATATTGGAAGAGATATCGCTTCTGATCCTAAAATTGTAAAAAGTTATTTTGAAATCTTGGAAGAAACGTTACTTGGTTTTTCACTTCAACCTTTTCACTATTCTCATCGCAAAAGATTTAAAAAAGCCCCCAAGTTTTATTGGTTTGATACGGGAGTGCGAAGAGCTTTAGCTCTGACGATAGATGATAAAGTAAAGCCAAGCTCTTTTGAGTTTGGTTCACTTTTTGAGTCATTTATTGTCAATGAAATTTATAGACTTCTCGTCTACCAGGAAAGGAGTTTTAAACTATCTTATTTACGTCTTGATGAAAAAACGGAGATTGATTTAATTGTTGAGCGACATAATAAACCTACTTTATTAATTGAAATTAAAAGCACTGATAAAGTCCACGAATCGCATATCGAATCTCTCTTCAAAGTAGCCCCCAACATTAAAAACTCGCGAGCACTGCTTCTTTCAAGAGATCCCAATATAAAACATATAAAAAAGATAGAGTGTTTTCCCTGGCAAAAAGGAATTCAAGTTATTTTGGATGAATAAATGTCATCTTGTAAAATCCCCCCTCATCCAACTTCTTTCTTCAAATCCATCTGCCCATAAATTTCCACTGTTCGCATCGGATCATCTTTGCGGCAAAGTCCGCTATGTAAACAACCTCTACAATCGGAAGGATCAGCATAGAAATTATTTTTTTCTTTTATTTTATGGTGTCGCCAATCTAATATCCCTACAAACTTTTCGCTTGCTTCTTCATAATCAAATTTTGCGTCACTTAATTCCCCTTTAAGAAAACTCCAATATGCTAGCTGGGTATTCTCATGATTAAAACGCTCAGGATATTTTTTTTCTAATCCTAAAAGATATAAAAGCAATTGTGGCTTGATACCCTTTTTCACTAAATACATCTCTGGAGTTGATCTGGTTTTATAATCAAGAATCAAATTTTGGTTAGCTAACTCATCCCAGCGATCTACTCGCAATTTAAATTTCCAATCGTGTTGAGATACATCCGTCACACTGAATTGTAAAACATCTTCAGATATTCCTGAAAAATTAAATTGATGCGGTTCATAAATTGTCTGTAAAAATTTTAAAAATTTAGGCCACGCATAGGTCATTAGATGAATCTTCATGAGAGATGAAATAGGTGAGACTGCTATTTCTTGTTCCGTAAACTTCTCGATCTCTTGAATTCCCCAAGCATAAAATGAGGATGAATTTTCTTTAAACTGTGATTTTCTTTTATCAAGCGACATAAAAAAATTCTCGACAATTTGATGCAACATCATTCCTAAATTTTTAGGATCATCTCCCACAACACACAAATCAATGGGATTTAAACGAGAATACTCCATCAAAAATTTGAACGGACATTGGATGAAACATTCCGTTAAATAACTGCTAAAAGTTATGTTAGAGAGGGGAAAAGTCCAGAAGTTTTTACGCAATTCAATTTTTTGCGAATCCTCATGCTGAATCTCTCGTAAGTGATCGTTAACCAAAAAACAATCATCATTTTTCATCATCGCTAAAAATCGCGAGGGAACAGTTTCCTCACCAAAATAATTTCGCGGAATCATGACATGCATTTCTTCTACTTGGTGTGATAGTAAGCTAAATGATGTATCTTCCATCGCCTCAAAAGTTCTTGGATCTAAAAACCCCACTTGTCGTTTGATGTAATTAGGAATCCATTGATCGTGAGGTGGTTTTTTAGGAATCAAGTTTTCAACGAAATTTAAAATAAAAACTTTTTTAAAAGGAATCAATCGACTTTCTTCGAGATTAATCCATTGAATTCCTGATAGAGGCTCCCCTACTTCACGAATCTCCAGTTGACTCAAATCAGAAAAAAATTGCTGCCAAAAAAAATCATTAGGCAGTGATATGTCTGCAATGGGAATAAGCTGCTTCATAAAATCTTCAATAGCGGCTAATTCTTTGGGATCAATCCTTTCTGCGAGCGTTTTTAAAAAGATTTGAAACTCCTCTAAATAATTTTTTATTTGAGACCCTGATGATGTTTCCGAGATAGGTAGAAATTGATAAAGCCTCTGCTTTTTAAAATGTGAAATAAAATAGCCATCCTTTGTTTTTTTGAATTCCAAAGAACTCATCAAAAATCGCCCCACCTCTGAATGAGCTAATTTTTTTGCCATGGATAAATTATTTTCTGTTTCCATTTTTTTAAGAACGTGACTGATTAAATTACTCGCTCTTTTTTCATCGGGAGTGATCACAGCAATATCATGAAGTGGCGTTTTATTTTTTTGAATTTTTTGATTTAAAATATCAAGCTGCTCTGAAAAGTTTGTAGTGTTGTATACGAATACCGGAAGTTTTTTCATTCCCAACGACTCCCGAAGAGAGGAGAATCTAGGGATCTTGACTTCTTCAGTTAACTTCCTTAATGGTGAATATTTTGATAACTCCTCTGGTGGATGCGGCAAATAAAAACTCACATTAGGGTAACTTTTAAACTTCTCCATAAATGGTATCAAAAAAGGTTTAATAGTGGTCAGACCACAAACCCAAACATAGGAATAATCACATATCAATTCTTCAAATTCATTTTTTTTATGCTGCATTATTTCTTGAATGAGACGTGGAATAACAGCAAAAGAAAATGTGAGGTTCATTTTTCTTAAACGCTTTTCTAATTCATAGAAAATAATTTCCAAATCATTCACGCGATCCAATAAGATGGAGTGAACATTTTCTGGACGAAAGGGATCATCTTGAATTTTTTGTCGCAGTCGCTCAAAAATATTTTCATCTAAATGACAATCATACATTTCTTGAATCAGATGCGTTATTTCATTTAAGTTTTCTATGGCTGTAAATTTTAATTTTAAATCGCGAATAATGGAAATCATTAACCAACGAAGTGCCTCAGAAGATATCCCTTGTTTTTCCTGGATGCTTAACTGAAAAGCCCAATCTTTGATAGCATTTTCAAGGGTAAGGATTTTGGGTAAAAATACCCCCGAAATATTTTCCGTGAGATATTTTAAAAAAACCACACGCAATCTTTTGGTCGGTAAAATAATAAGCCCTGATTCGTGATTTTTTTGTAATAAAAAATCTCTTACCAAGATTTTAGGTAACGATTCATGAAATTCAAAAAAATGAACCATGTTTTTGATTGCTCCAAACCATAAAATTTAGCATATTATGGGCTGATTGCAAAAGAATCACATAGAATAAGGATCTACACACCATGAAAAAATTTGCCAAAACTTTTTTACTTCTCACTTTGATTTTTTCATTCTGTACGAAAAAAAAATCAGATTCCCAAACGCAAACTGCGAAACAAGACCGCACCATCACTCTCAATTTATGGGAACATGAAAAAGACGAAGATCAAAAAGCTCTTGATGAAGTCATTCAATATTTTGAAAAAGAAAATCCTAGTATTAAAATCAAACGCTCGCATTATAAAACCGAAGACCTTCGCTCTCAATTTCAAACGGCTGCGATGGGTGGTGGAGGAGCCGATCTTGTCATTGCTCCCAATGATTTTGGGGGTCCATTTTCAATTATGGGTATCATCAAACAGGTACAAGATTTTGCTCAACTTGAGCGATTTGAATCGAGTATCGTCAGTTCGATCACTGACGATCAAAATCGTGCCTGGGGATTGCCATTATCGAAAGGCAACCATCTTATGCTGATGGTAAACGGAAATATGCTACCAGAAGCCCCGACGACTTTTGAGGAATTAATTGTTAAAGCAAAAACACTTACAAACTCTCAAGAAAATCGTTACGGCCTTGTTTTCAATTTAACCGAACCCTTTTGGTTTATTCCATTTCTTAATGCATTTGGAGAATCTCCTATTACTGCTCACCAGCCGCAACTCAATGGTGATGGTATGAAAAAAGCGTTGCGACTTTTAAGCGATCTGAAATTTCGCCATAAAATTGTTCCTTCTGATTGTGATTATGTTTGTGCTGAGAGTTTATTCTTAGAACAAAAGGCTGCTATGATTATTAATGGTGATTGGGCAATTGAAAAATATGCTTCGCTCTTAAAAGATAAACTTATCCTGGCTCCATTACCTTTATTATCAGAAACACAAAAACCGATGTCGCCTTATATCTCTGGAAAATATCTTTTCTATAATGCAGCTTTGAAAGATCAAAAATTTGATGCAAGCAAACTTTTTGGTGAATATTTAGTTTCACCTTCAACGCAAGAACTATTTATCAAAAAAACGAGACGCCTTTCTTCACTTAAAAATAGTGACAGTATGGCTGCTCTCAAAGAAGATAAATTTTTGAAGGAATCGCAAGAGGCCATGAAATTTGGTGTGCCAATGCCGCTTGTTGTGGAAATGCGAGTGGTGTGGGATGCTCTTAGACCACAACTCCAAAAAATAATGTCGGAAGAGAAAACTGATCTAACGGTTGCGACAGCGATTATGCAAAAAGATGCTCTGACAAAAATCACTGAAATGAAACAATAAATTTTTTTGTGAATCGAGATCGCCGTCGAAAATTAAATTTAGTTTTAATGTTGGCTCCAACGCTTCTCGCAATTTCACTTGTCGTAGTTTGTCCATTATTATTTGAACTGCGACTCTCCTTTGCCAATGTCAATCTTTATACCATTCAATCATGGCTCTATGAGTCTAAATTAGGATGGGTGGGATTCGATAATTATTTTCGTGTTTTTACTTCCTCGCCTTTGCAAACAGTAAGTTTTTGGCAACTTGTTTTACGCACCATTATTTGGACCTTAAGCAATGTTTCTCTCCATGTTTTATTTGGATTAAGCTTAGCTCTATTATTAAATAAATCCATCGCAGGACGTGGTCTTTATCGTATGATTTTAATTTTACCTTGGGCCATGCCACAGGTGATCGCTGTTCTAGCATGGCGATGTGAATTTCATCCGCAATTCGGAGTGATTAATCATCTATTAAACTCCATCGGCATTGAAAAAATTAATTGGTGGTCCGAAGCCATTCCTGTTTTTGTTTCCTGTGTTCTCGTCAATGTATGGCTTGGT
Source organism: uncultured Oligoflexales bacterium (assembly GCA_964521975.1). GTDB lineage: Bacteria > Bdellovibrionota_B > Oligoflexia > Oligoflexales > CAZFSQ01 > CAZFSQ01. The sequence continues at coordinate 5,855 of CAZFSQ010000076.1, forward strand.
ATTCCCTTCATGATGATTGTTTTTTTAGGTGGGCTACAATCTATTCCTCCTTCGTATTATGAAGCTGCTTCCATTGATGGAGCTAGTGCTTGGCAAAAATTTTTTCATGTCACGCTTCCGCTTTTAAAACCAACTGTTGTTCCTGCGGTGACACTTGGAACCATTTGGACATTTAATAACATCAATGTGATTTATTTAATGACCGGACAAGATGGCGGAAATGAATTCGCTGATATTTTAATTTCCTCTTGGTATAAAAGTGCATTTACCTATTCACGGTATAGTTTCGCCGCAGCCTATGCGGTCATTATTTTTTTGATGCTTTTACTGATGACATTATTTTGGATCAAAATAACGAAGGGAACGGAAAGTCCGAGTCATGCCTAAAAAAAATAAAAATCAAATTTGGGTGCATGTCATATTATTAATTTTTTGTTTTTTGAGTGTCTTTCCTCTCTTAAGAATTTTAAGCATCTCTCTCAAAGAACAAGATCAAGTTTTAAGCTCTAATTTTTCTTGGTTTCCAGACACAGTATCCTGGCAGTCGTATTTCAATGTCATTTTTCAGACACATTTTTTTGATTGGATTATCAATTCAATGATCATCACTTTTTTAACGGCAGTCATTGGAGTGTCCGTTGCATCTACAGCTGCCTATGCTTTTTCTCGTTATAAATTTCCAATGAAAGAAGGGATGTTGGTTTTTTTAATGGGGACACAGATGTTACCCGCAGTGATGCTCATTCTTCCGCTTTATTTTATGCTTAAGAAATTAAATTTAATTGATACCATTCCTGGGGTCATCATCGCCTATTCCATGACATCATTGCCATTCAGTGTGTGGCTACTTAAGGGATATTTTGATACGATTCCACGATCGCTCGAAGAAGCTGCTCAGGTTGATGGTCTGAGTGAAATCGGAAGTTTTTGGAAAATTATCATTCCTCTATCAACACCTTCACTGGCTATTGCACTATTATTCAATGTAACCCAAGCATGGAATGAATATATTGTGGCTCGTGTGATTTTACAAAATTCAGAATCCTATACATGGCCGCTTGGGTTGTTTGAGTTGCAAGGTGATTTTGATACCAAGTGGGGGATGTTCTCCGCAGCGAGTGTCATGGTGACTATTCCAGTGACCATTGTATTTTTATATTCATCGCGGTGGCTTTTGAGTGGCTTGACTTTAGGGGGAGTTAAGGGGTAATTTTTCCCTTTTATTTTATCCAAGAAGACATTAGATTAACGGTTGCATATGAACGAACCTATTTGGAAAAAAATTATTACACTTGAGCCTGGTAAATGCGGTGGTAAGCCCTGCATTCGTGGACTACGAATACGAGTAATTGATGTATTAGGAATGCTTGCTGCTGGCATGACGAAAGACGAAATATTGGAAGATTTTCCAAGCTTAACCGCAGAAGACATTCGAGCTTGCATTGAATACTCTATTGTAAACCTTGATCATCCGGTTATACACGTCGCATGAAATTTTGGTTGAACGCTAATTTATCACCTAAAATTGCAAAATGGTTGCGTCAAGAGTTTAAAGTTGATTGTGTGGCATTACTTGAATTGAAAGTTGAATCACTTAGCGATGAAGAAATTTTTAATCATGCTAAGAAAGAAAATATTATCGTTATTACTAAAGATTTTGATTTTGCAAACTTGGTTATTTCTCGTGGTTCTCCCCCTCAAGTGTTAATTCTTTCCATTGGTAATTGTACAAATAAAGAACTAGTAGAAATTTTGAAAAAAAATTTTAAGTCTGCTCTTGAACAGATTCAAAAGGGTCAAGCAGTTGTTGAGATCAGGAGACCATAAAATAAATTGGCAAAACATCTTCGCATCGAACAAGCAAAAAAAGCCTTTGGCGATAAAATCATCTTAGATAATTTAAGTTGGGAAGCTAAACCAGGAGAATTTGTTGTTCTCGTCGGTCCATCGGGGTGCGGCAAATCAACGATGCTCAAATCCATTGCTGGGCTTTTAGATATTGATAGCGGAAAAATTTTTATAGGTGATTGTGATGTCACAGAGCTTGAACCGAAAGATCGCCACATCTCGATGGTGTTTCAAGATTATGCTCTTTATCCTCATCTCAATGTCTTTGATAATATTTCTTTTGGTTTGAAAATTCGTGGCGTTGCAGCGGATGAAATTAAATGTCGAGTGGCAGACGTTGCCAATCAA
>CAZFSQ010000077.1:0-8048 GCA_964521975.1 uncultured Oligoflexales bacterium
TGCCCATTTAAAATAAATTTTATGCAGACCCCAAATTAAATTAAAAAATCTTCTAATCAACATAATAAACTCATCTCAAACATCTATATTCACAAGATCCCCAGGCACTCCTCCCTTCGGGAGTCGTTGGGGATGACAGCATTGTAATTTATATGCTGTCATTTTCTTACTTCAAACTCAATATTGTCTAACAAACGAACTCCCTGATAATGAACCACAGTAAGAGCAACATAGTTCTGATTTGTATTGACTTCCCCCGAACACCTGTCAAATGATTCTGCGTCTCTAATATCAATATACTCAACCTGCATTTCCTTATTTTCTTCGATACTTTTTTTAAAATGACTGACTAACTTTTCTATATTTGTATTTTCTTTTTCTCCCTCAGTTTTTAATTTTGAAAGTTCCATATAAATTTTACTAGCAGCCAGTTGTTGCTCTTCCGACAAATATTCATTGCGACTGCTTAAAGCCAAACCATTTTTGTCACGAATAATTGGACATCCCACAATTTCAATATTCATATTCAAATTTTCTACCATCTGAGAAATTAATTTGTACTGTTGATAATCTTTTTTACCAAAAAAGGCTTGGTCGGGTGCTGTAATATGTAAGAGTTTTAAAACAATGGTTAATACTCCCTTAAAATGTCCTGGTCGCACTGCACCACAGAGTTCATTGGCAAATTTTTCATGACTGATCCATGTATTAAAATTGTTGGGATACATCGAAAAACTATCAGGTAAAAAAACTAGGTCCACTTTTAAACCTGATTTAGCAACTAGCTCTAAATCTTCTTTCATCCTTCTTGGATATTTTGCAAAATCTTCTTTAGGACCAAATTGGGACGGATTAACAAAAATGCTAAGAATTGTTTTCTGACAAGCTTGATTTGATCTTTCAATTAAACTTAAATGCCCTGCGTGTAATGCCCCCATTGTTGGAACAAAGCCGATCACATGTCCTTCTTTTTTCCAATGTAGGGCCGTGGTTTGTGTATCTTTAATGCTGTCTAAAATAAATGGTTGCACACACTATTTTAAGCAGATGTTTCCGCTGTCGTCACATTGTTTCTTTGTACTTTCAATCTATCAACGCGATGACGATCCACTTCTGTGACCTCAAGCGATAAAGGACCGATCTCAACTTTTTCTCCAAGCTTTGGCATTGTCCCCATGAGGTGGGTCACCCACCCCCCGATGGAGTCGATATCTTCCTCAGGCTTTTGTTCCTCAGATAATTCCAACTTAAAGAAATCAATAAACTCATCAATATTCGTTGTCCCTGTGACTTCAAACGTATTTTCATTCATTTGCTTAATTTTTGCTTCCTCAACATCAAATTCATCTTGAATTTCTCCGACAATTTCCTCAAGAATATCTTCCATAGTTACAAGACCCGCTGTTCCACCATATTCATCCAAAACAATCGCCAAATGATTTTTCGTCCTTTTTAAGTCTTTAAATACTTCCATAATGTCTTTTGATTCTGGAGTAAAAAAGGGTGGCCGCATTAAGTTTTTAATCGGTGGCATTTGCATTCCACTATTTTTTTTAGATATCCACTTCAAGATATCTTTCGCGTGAATCACACCAACAATATGATCCATTGAGTTTTCGTACACCGGTAATCGTGAGTGACCGAGTTCAAGTGTGAGTTTAATAATTTCTTCAAAACTTCCATTCACATCCACTGCGTCAATATCAGTTCTTGGAACCATAATTTCACGAACTTTTGTTTCATCAAATTCAAAGACCCCAGAAAGCATCTCTTGCTTCATATCTTCAATCGTCCCTGCTTTTTCTCCTTCTTGCACCATAAACTCAATCGCATCTTCCGAAAGGAGGGGGTCTTGCTTAGGTGTACCTCCCACATGTTTAATCACCCAGATAGCAAACTCCGACAAAACAAAAATAACGGGATAAAAAATGATATAGAAAAAATAAACACACTGAAGCATAAAAACACTCAACTTATCGGAATGAGTTTTCGCATATGACTTGGGAATGATGTCCGCAAATACGAGGACCAAAAAAGTTGTCACCCCTGTTGCAATACTAATGGCTTGATGATCAAAAAATCTTTTCGCCAATACCGTGGCTACTGCTGAGGCATAGATATTTACTGTATTTTGAAGAAATAAAATCGTTGTCAAAACACGCGATGGTTTTTCGATCCAGAAATTAAGAATCGCCTTCCCACCACCACTATTTTCTAAAAGATGTTTTGCTTTTAATTGTCCCAGTGAAGTAATGGCCGTTTCCGCAGCAGAAAAAAATGCAGAAAATACCAAACTCATCATGATAACTAAAACACTATATAAAACCTGATCATCCAACATCATACTTTTTTAACGCACCCCTTCCATAGAAGGTTTTTGTCCAATTTTTTAAAAATTTTTCTCTGCATAAAAAGCATCCCCATCTCATCTTTTTTTTGCAGATGATCAAACCCCAATAAATGTAAAAACCCATGGACTAATAAAAACATAGTCTCTCGATCGACACTTTGGCCAATAAGTTTAGCATTGCGTTTGGCCATTTCTAAAGAAACAAATATTTCTCCAATATGATTAAGACCATCAGGAAAAACTATTTTTTTTTTAGAATTAAAAAATTTCTGCCATTTAAATTGAAATGTCGGAAACGAAAGCACATCCGTAGGATAATCATGAGCGAGAAATTTTTGATTAAGACGTTGAATTTTTTGTTTACTTATAAATTCTACATCCAAAGAAAAATTTTTAACTTTCATGATTTGAGCAATAGAACTAAATGTTTTCAAAATAATTTTTTGATTGGTTTGATAGGACTTGGTTGAATTTTTAATATGAATTGAAAAAGACGAAAGGTCTGGGTCCAACTTAATTTTTCTCTTTCTTCGACTCTTTAGCTTGCAAATCAAAAACATTATCTTGAGAAAGTTCGGCTGCATTAGAATGGATTTGTATCTTAGATAAACTTCCTTGAGCCGTCTGTTTCAATGAAGACAATCCAGAGATCTGCGGCTTTAATTCTGAAGAAGGTCGAACTTTTTTATAAATTCTCTCCGTCTCCCATGCAATCAATTTGCGAGCATCTTCTTCAAATTGTGACAAAGAAAGAGTTTTGATTTCTGGGTTATTTTTTTTCATGTTAATATTTCCTAAAAATAGCAACTGAATTATGTCTTATATCATAGTTGATAGACACTCGTAAGTCAAAAAATGAAATTCTGAATTTCAATGGATGTCTTTTTCAAGATCTTTCAACCAACGCAATAATTTTTCATTTGTAATTATGCCTGATTCTTCTGCAAATTTAAGGCGACTTTTAAGACTATTACGATTCAATTGAATAATATCGGAAAGCTTACGAAAAGATAATTTAGGATGGGATATAAAAACTTTTTCTACTAATTTTACGAGAAGTAAATTTTCTAAATTTTCAAGTCGATAGTCATCTTTTAAATTTAATGAAATAAAGTTATCGCTGTTTGAATCTACTGTAGTTAGAGGATCAAAATTTTTTTGATGAAGAAAATTTTTGGGTAAGGAGAGTGGGGTGAGAGTTTTATTCATCTGATACTCTGTCATCCCACGCAAACAATTTCTTAACTCGCGAATATTTCCATGGTTCCAATGATATTCTTTTAAAATCTCCACTGTCGGTGGTGTTATTTGATAAGGCCCACCAGGCATCGCCCTGCAAAAGAACTCAATAAGATCGGGTAACTCCTCCAAACGTTCGCGAAGCGGGGGAAGAGAAATCGTGACCTCACACAGTCTTTGCCAAAGATCACTTCTAAATTTATTTTCTTTCGCTAATTTTTCAAGAGGTTCATTTGTCGCAGATATAATTTTAAATTGAATCGAAACTGTTTTGTTAGAACCCACAGGACGAATTTCATGATTTTCAATCGCTCGCAACAGTGCTGTTTGTGCATCAGAGCTGAGTGAAGATACTTCATCTAAAAAAACCCATCCCCCAGAAGCCTCCTCTAATAAACCTTTTTTCTCAGTATTAGCTCCTGTAAATGCACCTTTGGCATGGCCAAAAAGTTCACTCATCAAAAGCGAAGGTTGAATGGCTCCACAATTGACCTTAATAAATTTAGTATTCTTGGGTAAATGAGATAAAAATAAATCTGCCACCACTTCTTTTCCTGTACCGGTCTCACCCTCAATATATACGGATTGAATCGCTGAATTTAGTATCAGGGGAATTCTCTGAGAAATTTGCTGTATCGTTTTACCAGCAAAGGATACTTGACTTGTGGTACTTTTTTCCCCTCCATTTTTTCCTTGCTTCAATAACGCCAGTTGATAGGCATTGGCGATGCGAAGGCTTAATTCCCCTTGATCGGATTTTTTAGAAACAAAGTCATCCGCTCCAAGTTTGAGTGACTTGATAATGGAATCCGTATCATCACACGATGAGTTCATAATAATAACAACATCGGGGCAATTTTCTTTAATTCCCTTTATGAGAGAAATCCCATCAAGTTCATCTAAAAAAATATCGAGCAATATAATTTGGGGTTTTTTTTCTTTTAATTTTTCTTGAAATTCGCCGAGCGATAAAAAAGAAACCACGTGAAAAGAATATTCCACAGGATTTTTTTCCAGAGACTTCTTTACTCTTTCTATTTCAAAAGGATCATCATCCAGATGATAAAGGAGAAGGGACAAATAAGAATTCATTTTAATACGTAACCATTTCCATACTGAGTTTCAATAACAACCGATGATTGAGAAATACGAGAGCGAAGACGTGAGATATGACTATCAAGGGTTCTATCCGACACTTTATTTCCATTCCAAACTAAGTTTAGTAAATCATTTTTAGAAACACATTGACCCATATTTTCCAAAAGAATTTTTAAAATCCTGGTTTCTTTTTGGGTCAAGAAACTTGGATCTTGTGACTCAACAGCAAACGTTTGACGATCAGGGTCAAAAATTAAATCTTTGTAGCGAAAATTTTTACTTTGTGAAGAAACTTTTTTCTCTAAAACTTCTTTGAGATTCTCCATTAAATTAAATTGAAGATGGTTTTCTTTATCAAGAAAAATTAATGTCGTGTTTGGGAAAAGAAATTTTAACTCACCCTCAATCATTTCTTTTTTAGCATCTAAGCTCTCTAAATTGACAAGAATACATCGCGGTTCCGAAAATTCTTTAAAAGAAATTACCTTTTTAAATGAATCAAACGATCCGAAAAGCCGAACCGAAAATTCTCCCAGCAGTTGAAAAGAAATTTTATTTTCTAATTTAGAATTTTCTAAAATCCACACTTGTTCCATAAGAAAATATTATGCCATAGGAAAGCTTTTTTGGCCAACGGTGTTAATGACCTGATAATTGAGTTTCAGGACGGTATTCAAAGCGATATGTATTGCCATACATGATGTATTGAAACGCGATAATATCCACTCTTTTTCCACTCGATACCGCTGTGTCATGATCCGTCGAATAAATCCAATTTGTCGAATAAATAGTAGGGTCAACGGTAATGGTATAACCTGAGGATGGAAATTTTACCTGTTGCAAATCTTCAAACTGATCATTACCTGATTGTTCTGTAAATGAAAATCCCATTTCGCTTGTCACTTTTTTAAATGCAGTTAAATCTGTAACTTTAATAAATCCTTCGAGCTGATCATAAACATACATTTCAATCGCAATGCTTGTTATTTTATGGGTCGTTGAATTGGGAATCATTTTAATGGAAGGAACATAAATTTTTGGTTTATTATTCGCATCGAACGGATATAAACTTGCAAGTTCAAATTTCCCCACAACGTCATCATTTAATGTCAATTGCCAAAATCCTGAAGCAATAGGTCCCACCATCCCACCCCAATTAAATCCAACACTATTGTTTTGGCTATAAGCATAGAATGCATCCATCATACATTCCTTCCTCGAACCTCCTGATGAACGGATGGTTGATCCCCCCACAAAACCATTCCCAAAAGAAGTATATGGCACGGGTGTATCACCAAATCCGTGGGCTGCATTCACAGATGTCGGAGGAATAAGTCGGATCTTTTTAAAATCACTTCCCGTCTTGGAACAAATTCCCTCTAACGCAAAATCAGAACGTGTCGTTGTAAGATATAGACCGTACCCATAATAAAAATCATCTAACGTAATTGCAGAACTGAACGCATTGATTGTGCTTTCAAGGGGAGCTGCCCATTGAAAAAATGGCATCACATCAATATATGATTTTTCTTCAGGATCATAATTCATATAATTATTTCTGACTTTTCGGAGAGCATCATCTGTCGTTGCAAGTTCTTTTAAAACATTTTCTGATATGTCAGCAAAATCATCTGAAGAAATTTCTTTACTCGAATTAAGATCTGACGATTCCGTTGTCAATTCTCCTAATTCAAGTTTTTCTGCTTTCAATGCACTGGTATATAAATTCATAGCAGGATCGCCTCCACTCACAGGAACATTGATGAATTGCAAGGTTTCACCATCAGCAAAACGATCTCCTGTATCTTGAACGGTTACAATTACGTGACTATCGGCTGCTTGAGTTGGAGCTGTATCATTGGAACCTCCTTCATAAGTATCCTCAATTATACGAAGTTCGGTATCACCACCTATACTCAAAGATAATGCCCCAGATTTAATTTCAGCAGGAGAAACTTTTCCCATCACTCCCTCAGCAACCGCACCCTTGCTAACAGGAATAGCCATCGCTAAATTAGGTGCATCTTCCAAGCCGCTTGACTTAATTGTCGCTGTAATCGCCAATGTTCCACTGCTATTTTCTCCAGATGATAAACTCGAATCATCATCGGAAGTTTTTGGTGTTGGGCTTGAATCACTTTTATCTTTGGTAGTTGTTAATTCACTGGCTTTACAATGAATTAATAATAGCATTAAAAATAAATTTATTTTTTTCATTTCATTCTCCTATCTTTAGTTTGTTTCGGAAATAATTTGAAAAAATTAACTCACTTAAATTTGGTGTTTTCTATAAAAAAAAAGATTCTACTGGACTTCTTTAGCCTCTACCAACAAAAGACTGGCCAAAACTTCCGAATTTTGGTCTCATACTTTTCATGGATGAAAAGCTGATAGGTGAAATGTTTAACCGGATTGCTCCACGCTACGATTTTTTAAATCGACTGCTGAGTATGGGACAAGATATTCGTTGGCGAAAAGATTTAATCGCTGAAATCCCAACGATCCCTAACGGGGTTTTACTAGATGTTGCCACAGGTACAGGAGATGTTCTTTTAAGTGCTCTCAAATCTCACTCGGAATATAGTTCTTTTATCGGCACGGACATTTCGCAAGAAATGCTAAATCTAGCTGCAATTAAATCAAGAAAATCCGCGAAAAATTATGCGACCCATTTCCAAATAATGAGTGGGGAGAAACTGACTTTTCCCTCGCAGTCTATTCATACTCTCACCATAGCTTTCGGGCTTAGAAATATTATTGATAAAGAAAAAGCGATTTCAGAATTTTATCGCGTTCTATCAAATAGTAATGGCACACTTTTAATTCTTGAATTTTTTGATCCTAAACCTTCATTCAAAAAAATGTTTTTTACCTTTTATACCAATTATATTTTACCTAAAATTGGTGCTCTTTTTAGCGATCGAGCAGCATATCAGTACCTACCTAAAAGTGTAAAAAACTTTTATATGCTCGATGAACTGATACAAAAATTAAACAACTTGGGTTTTTCTGCTCAAGTAAAGAAAAAATATCTTGGAGGTTATTGCTCTCTCATTAAGGCAACTAAAAATGCTCCTACGCCTTGATATTCGTGGCCTTGCCATCATTGACCACCTCGCTACCGAGTTTCACCCAGGATTCAATGTCATTACAGGAGAAACGGGAGCTGGAAAAACTATTCTCATCAAAGCACTGAATTTATTACAAGGTGCTAAAGGCGAAACAGATTTAATAAGGCACGGGCTTTCCGAGGCAAGTGTTTCGGGGACTTTTCAACTAGAATCCGAACATCCTGTTAAAAATTTGCTAGAACGATTTGAAATCTCGTTTCAAGAAGAAAAAGAAAAAGAAAAAAATAAAA
>CAZFSQ010000078.1:0-8046 GCA_964521975.1 uncultured Oligoflexales bacterium
CGATTTTATTTTGCTCTGTTAATGAATTACTTTCGTTTTTTTTCTTTTCCAAAAATTCGGCAATTTGCCGGGATGAATTACTAACCATAACCATTCGTGCGATGGTGTCATACTCATTAATCCTTAAGTTTTTCAAAAAATCTTCCATTGTTGTTGTATCTGAAATTTTATCATTTCTCCTCTCATACATCCGTTTAATAAAACTCGATGGACGAAATCGGTCGATCGCTTGTCCGATATTTTTTTTCACGCGATACCAATAAAAACTTTGCCAATGCTGTTCCACAATAATGGATAATGCCAAACTTTCATCCGCTGTTAATTCTGATTTTTGAGTCAGTAAGCGAAATGAATTTTGGTTCATAGTTAGAATAAATTTTAAAGTTCTTTCTACTTCTTTGGCTTGTCGCCCGACGATCATTTTTTCGAGAGTGAATCGTGACATAGGAGGAAGTGATTGCATGAGTCGCAAAATATTTTGATCATTTTTAATTTCGGATGGAACATTTTTTAGCAACGTATAAGATTGAGCTGGCGATAAACCAAAATAGAGAGAAAATAGGCTGTTCATCTCTTCACATGTTGACGCCGCCATGAGAGGCATTGCCGAATAAAAAATAAAAATATATGCTAGGATTCTCATTTTATTGATTATAACTTATGTTGAATGACAATGGAAAACGCAAATTTAGAATATTATAAAAATTGGCTCAGTGAACGAGGAATGAACGTTTCATTGATGGAGCGGATGCTTAAAAAAGATTCCCATCCACTCGCCAGCTCATGGAATTTACTTTTCATCTCCGATTTGCCCTTAGATAACGACGAATCAACTTTATTAAATAAAATTGGCCAAGCGGTGAAATGTTCTGATTTTAAGGTACATTATTTATTTAACTCAATAGATGAGCTTAATGAACTTACACAAGAAAAAGTTATTGAAAAAATAAATCTATTGTTAAACAAAAATATGGATGAGTATGTTTTGCTTGGTGCAACATTTTTTAATTTATTTCAAAAAAATAATATAGAAGTTTCTGGTCATAAAATTTATCTTACGCTGCATCCAAGAGATTTATTACGCTATGAAGGTAATAAACGTATTCTTTGGAAACATATGAAAGAAGTGATGGCAAGTCATGTATAAAACTAAAACCACGTCATGCCCAACGACCGTAGGGAGTGCCTGGGCATCTTTCATGATAATCTTCTATAGTTTCTTTTTTACAAATACTATCTTCGCTAAACAATGGCTTGAAGTAGAACTTGGGATCATTGGTCCATCTTCAGACGATATTCTCTTGCAAGCTTCTCAAGAAGTTGTGTTAAGAAATTATGAAGGATTAATTATTAAGCTTGATACTCCTGGTGGTTCGCTTGAGTCCACTCGTTCAATGGTAAAGACTATTCTTAATAGTTCATTTCCAATCATTGTTTGGGTTGGGCCAAGTGGAGCACATGCTGGGAGTGCGGGAGCTTTCATTACACTTTCTGCTCATGTTGCAGCGATGGCTCCAGGAACAAACATCGGTGCGGCACATCCGGTACAGGCAACAGGTCAAGATATTGGCGAAGGTGATATCGGTGAAAAAGTGATGAACGATACCTTGGCTTTTATGGAATCTATTGCTAAGTCAAGAAATCGTGATCTTGAAGTAGCTCGTTCTTTTGTTTCTTCATCTGTTTCTATTTCTTCGGATGAGGCGTTGAAAAAAAATGTCATAGATGTCATCGCTTCAGATATTCCAGAGCTACTTTCTAAGATAGATGGTAAAGAGATCATTCTTGAGAATGATAAAAAAATGGTTCTTGAGACAAAAAATGTTTCAACCCAAGTTTTTCAAAAGTCACTGCGACAAAAATTGTTAGAAATTTTATCCAACCCAAATTTGTTTTATCTTCTGTTCATGGCAGGGATTATAGGACTTGGCTATGAATTGACTCATCCTGGAATTTTATTTCCAGGGGTTGTGGGTGCGATTTGTTTATTACTTTCTTTTATTGCGACGTCTGTTTTACCTATTAGTTTTGGAGCGGCGGGTTTAATTATATTGGGGATGGGGCTTTTAATTGCCGAAGTTTTTATTCCATCCTTCGGCATTTTAGGTATCGGTGGTTTTACTGCTCTTGTGATAGGCTCTGTGTTCTTAGTGGACCCAGCGAATGAACAGGGTTTACGTTTATCGTGGTTTGTGATTGGTCCAGGAGTTCTGTTGATTGGGTTGCTTAGTTTAGGAATTGGTTTTTTGGTTTTTCGTTCAACGCGAGCTAAGATTGTTTCAGGGCAAGAGGCTTTGATAGGAAGTGAAGGAATTGTTGTAGAAAACTTTTCATCACAAGAAGGTCAGATCCGGGTTCATGGTGAAATTTGGCAAGCAAAGTTAATAGGTGAGAAAAATACGTTACCTATAAAGAATGAAAAGTTAAGAGTCAAAGGTCAAGAAGGTTTAATATTGTTGGTTGAATAATTAAGATGCCCAGACACTCCTCCCTTCGGGAGTCGTTGGGCATATCATGGATTCAAAAGGAGTTTTACATGAGTTTTGGTTTAATTTTCGCACTGATTATTTTGTCGATGTTTTTAAGTTCATCTCTCAAAGTTTTACAGGAATACGAACGTGGAGTCGTTTTTCGTTTGGGACGTTCTTTGGGTGAACCTAAAGGACCAGGTTTAATTATTTTAATTCCTTATATTGATCGCATGATTCGGGTATCTATAAGAACGATAACAATGGACATTGAGCCACAGGATGTCATTAGTCGTGATAACGTAAGTTTGAAAGTCAATGCGGTTTTATATTTTCGTGTGGTTGAGCCGATTAAAGCGATTATCAATGTTGAAAATTATCTCTATGCAACAACACAAGTTGCACAGACGCATTTGCGTTCCATTCTTGGCGAACATAGTTTGGATGATTTATTAACGGAGCGAGATAAAATTAACAATCAATTACAAATTATTTTAGATCAAAATACCGACCCGTGGGGAATCAAAGTTGTTTCTGTGGAAATTAAACACATCGACTTACCGCCTGATATGCAACGAGCGATGGCTAAACAAGCCGAGGCTGAAAGAGAACGTCGAGCCAAAATTATTGCTGCTGAAGGTGAAGCACAAGCCGCACAAAAGTTAACGGAAGCATCAGAGACGCTATCAAAAAATCCAATGTCGATTCAGTTGCGATATCTTCAAACATTAAATGATATTTCCGCAGAAAATTCTTCGACAATTGTTTTCCCGGTGCCCATTGATTTGTTGGCACCGTTTACGAAAGCGATGCTTGAAAAACGCGATAAAAGTTAGGGATATAATTGGGTTTTTATAAAAATTAAAAACAAATTTTACAAAAAATAAAATTAATCGTATAATGCTTTATTCCTCACATTTAAGGAGAAAGAGCTTTATGCTAAAAAGTAAAATTATCTCTATTTTTCTTTTTCTTTCGTCATCATTGTCTTGGGCTCAAAAGCCATCTGATTGGGATGCAACCACGATAAGTTATCAAGATATTCAAGACTATTGGACCGAAGAAAAATGTCATGAAACAGAGATGTATTTTTTGGCATGTATATTTGCGATTAATAATGTTCTTGATTTGGCAGAGAAAGATTTTTTTTCTGTTCTTCCTGGACAAGAGTTTTTAAATGGTTTTGCAAATAAATATGATTATAAAAAATTTGCTGCGTTTGATTCATTGATTGTCACTAAATATTCTCCCCCGGTTGTTAAATCGGAATTTGAAAAAGTTTCCTTTCAGCAGAGCTACGCACGTTTTCTTATGTCGGCTTGGCTAAAATTTATCGAAGATGAAGAGAATTTTAAGAGTATAAAATTTACTCAATTATTCGATTGGGTTTTTAAATCATTTGTTCCTCATCATCAAATTAATCCACGTCTAGCAGTAGCGGAATTTATCAATGGGGCATTAACTATTTTAAACGACGTTCATTCGCAAGTGATTCCACCTCAGAAAGTAAGAATTCTCGAAGGAAAGATAGACGATGAAATGAAATTCGGTTTACTCTATAGCAAAAGAGGGAAATATTTTTCAGTTAACGGCGTCCATCAGGAAAGTTCTGCTTACGAGTTTGGTATTTTGGCATCCGATATTATCACAAAAATTAATGGACAAAAGGCAGAAGAATTAACCTTGGATCATTTTAACAAAATTTCTGAAATGAATACTGAGTTAAATTTAGAAATTTATCGACATGGAGAAGAGTTAAATAAAACGATTATAAAAACAAAAGTAAAACATCGCAGCATTAATTTCAGTGTTTTAAATTTATCAGAGAGTGAAAAATTTGCACTTCTACAAGTTTATAGTTTTCTCCCAGGTACTTGCTTAGAGTTTGAAAAAAGTCTTGAAGAAATTAATCAGGTTGAAAATATCAGGGGTATCATTCTTGATTTGAGAAATAATCCTGGTGGGATTCTCGGTGTCACAATTTGTATGCTTGAAAAAATATTAGGTGGGGATAAAGATTTACTGCATGTGTTGGATTTACATCGTTCATCTATCACGGACATTAGTGGTGACGCCAATGAAAAACCATTGACGAAATTGCCTATTGTGACTCTAATTAATTCGCGATCAGCTTCAGCAGCGGAAATATTGGCAGGTTCATTAAGATCTCATAATGCGACGGTGCTTGTTGGAGAAAAAAGTTTTGGTAAAGGGTCGATTCAATCCATGAAAAAGAAAAATCCTTTTACAAAAGATCCAAGTGTTCAGTTTAAAGTGACAACTGGATTATATATTTTACCTAATTTTAAAATTATTGATCAGGTTGGAATTCAACCTGATTATGAAGTTTTTCTTTCTCCAAATAAAATTTCAGAACATTCAATTCGTAATGAAAACCTTTCTATTAAAAACGTGAGTTATTCATTTAAAGTTAAAAGTGATGAAGAGAATATTGAAAAACCAATTTCAGAAAAAATAAATCAATGTGTAAAAAAATCTAACGCAGCCAAAGATAAATATTTTCGCGAAGAAACGAAAGGTTATATTTTCGATTATCAACTTTTAGTCGCACAAGATGTTCTAAGCTGTTTTTAATCTTTACATTCAGATAACCATGTGAAATAGTTTTTCTTTGATCTCTTACTGTTACAGCTATTTTGGCGTGCCTATTTGACATGGAAAACTTTCTTAACATTCAAAATCTCCGTACAACTTTTTATACAAAAGCGGGGCCCCTTCATGCCGTGGATGGCGTTTCTTATGAATTAAAAAAAGGAGAGACGCTGGGAATCGTTGGAGAGAGCGGATGTGGTAAAAGCGTGACCAGCTATTCTATTTTGGGTTTATTGCAACCGCCGGGCAAAATCTCAGGTGGGAAAATATTTTTTAAGGGTCAGGATTTGGCGGGTTTGTCCGAGCAAGAAATGCGAAAAATTCGTGGTAAACAAATTGCGATTATTTTTCAAGAACCCATGACAGCTCTTAATCCCGTATTAAAAATTGGCGATCAAATTAGCGAACAAATTTTAGCTCATGAAAATCTTTCTAAATTAGAAGCACGTAAACGTTCGATAGATTTACTTCACCAAGTAGGCATTCCTTCTCCAGAAAAAAGAATTGATTCTTATCCGCATCAATTATCGGGAGGAATGAGGCAGAGGGCGATGATTGCAATGGCACTGAGTTGCAATCCTGAGATGTTAATTGCCGACGAACCAACGACGGCTTTAGATGTGACGATTCAAGCACAGATTTTAGATTTACTTGCCAGGCTCCAAGAAAAATATGGTATGGCGGTGCAGTTTATTACACATAATTTGGGAGTTGTTTCAGAAATAACTGATCGCATAATTGTGATGTACGCAGGAAAAATTGTTGAGGAAGCAAGTTCCGATGCTATATTTCATCATCCAATGCACCCCTATACGGTGGGGCTTTTATCCTCAATTCCTAAAATTGATCATATTGTCGAGAGATTGCCTACGATTGAGGGATTTGTTCCTTCATTACTCAATTTACCCAAAGGGTGTCGTTTTCAAAATCGTTGCCCTCATGCAAAAGAACAATGTAAAAACGAGGAACCGTTATTAAAAGAAGTATCCAATAATTCCAATCACAAAGTTGCTTGCTTTTATCCGAGAGTTTAAAAAATGACCCAACCGATCTTAGAAATTAAAAACCTGACCAAACGCTTTCCTATTCATAGTGGACTGCTTTTACGTGAAACAGGTGCGGTTCATGCACTGGAAAATGTGAGTTTGAGTATTCCTGAAGGAAAAACATTGGGACTGGTGGGTGAAAGCGGATGTGGTAAATCAACCCTTGGTCGCACGGTGATTCGTATTTATGATCCCACTTCGGGACAAATTATTTTTCAAGGAAAAGATGTAACAAAATTTAATTCTAAAGAACTGATGAATTTTCGTCGCCATGTCCAGATGATTTTTCAAGACCCCTACAGTTCTCTCAATCCTCGTATGACCATTCACAATATTGTCAGTCAACCGTTGGTTGTTCATAAAATCGGTGACACCCCTACGCAAAAAAAAATGGTGCAAGAAATTTTAGAACGAGTGGGGCTTGGGGCATGGGCATTGAACCGCTATCCGCATGAGTTTTCGGGGGGACAAAGACAGCGTATTGCCATTGCTCGTGCGATTATTTTGAAACCTAAATTGATCATTGCTGATGAACCGGTTTCTGCTCTTGATGTATCCGTGCAATCACAAATTTTAAATTTGATGAAAGATTTGCAGAGTGAATTTAAAATTACGTATTTGTTCATTGCTCATGATTTAGCTGTTGTAAGGCATATGGCTCAAGAAGTTTCGGTTATGTATTTGGGAAGAATTGCTGAGAAAACAACGTCTGAGGAATTGTTTAAAAACCCTCGACATCCTTATACGCAAGCACTCAAGGTGGCAAATCCTGAAGTGGGTCGAGGTAAAATAAGAAAACATATTCTTTTGCAAGGAGATGTTCCGTCGCCAGTGAACCCTCCCTCAGGATGTCGTTTTCATCCGCGATGTTCCTTTGCTGTTGCAAAATGTAAAACAGAAATTCCAGAGTTAAAAAATATAGGCGATGGAAATCAATCTATCGAGGTAGCGTGTCATCTGGTAAAAAGTAAAGATGACTTTCCCAAAATGAAACTGAATTCTTAAAAAAGGAGAATTGGAATGAGTGTTATGAAAAAAAGTTTTTGGGTGTGTGTTTTAGGATTGTTTTTTTCGCAGAAAAATTTTTCATATCCGAGTAATGAGCAATTAACGATAGGTGTGAATCAAGAGTTTGACTCAATGAACCCATTGATTTCGAGTATGCTAGCATCAACCTATGCTCGTGGGTTTTGTATTCATGGTCTGACGACAGTGGATGTGGCTTGGAATTGGCAGTGTAGTGCTTGTAAAGAAATTCCAACATTAAAAAATAATAAAGTAAAAATTTTTGAGGAAAGCGGAACAAAAAAATTAACAGCAGAGTTTGAAATTCTTGATGAACTTTTTTGGGGTGATGGTGTTCCGGTCACGGGACATGATTTTAAATTTAGTTGGGAACTTGGTAAATCTCCGAATGTATCCACGGGAGAAAAGGATTTATATACTCGTATTGAGGATGTGGTTGTCGATGAAAAAAATCCGAAAAAATTTACGATCAAATATCGTCAAGCTCGTTATGATTATTATCAGCTAGGAACATTTTACATTTTACCGAAACATATCGAGGGGCCGGTTTGGGATAAAACAAAAGACAGTAATGGTGCTTACGAAAAACAAACAGTCTACGTGACCGAGCCAACGAATCCTGGTTTATATTCTGGGCCATATATTTTGAAAGAAATTAAGTTTGGTTCTCATGCAACTTTTATCTCTAACCCGCATTGGAAAGGTAAGAAACCGAATATCCAAAAAATTGTTTTGAAAATTATTCAAGATACAGCAACGCTTGAGGCAAATTTATTATCGGGCACCGTGGATATGATCTCCAAACTTGGATTTACTTTTGATCAAGCATTAACTTTTGAAAAAAGAATGAAATTAGAAAAAGAATTAGGCGAAAAATTTAACATGCTATATGT
>CAZFSQ010000079.1:0-7911 GCA_964521975.1 uncultured Oligoflexales bacterium
GAAGGAATCTGTGCATAAAAACTTGAATCCTGAAAATTGCGACCGTAAACATCTTTTAAGAATGAATCTCTTTCCTCTAATTTTGATTTATACACCGCAGCTAAATCATCTGCTCCGTGAATGACATGGGGAGTGATAAATATAAGCAAATTACTTTTGCGACTGATCATCGTTGAATTTCTAAAGAGCCATCCTAAAATTGGGATATCACCTAAAAATGGTATCTTCTTATATTCTTCTTTTTCTTCCGTCCCAACCAACCCAGAAACCACAATTGT
The DNA here is from genome assembly GCA_964521975.1 of uncultured Oligoflexales bacterium. Lineage (GTDB taxonomy): Bacteria > Bdellovibrionota_B > Oligoflexia > Oligoflexales > CAZFSQ01 > CAZFSQ01. Next base: position 279 of record CAZFSQ010000079.1, read on the forward strand.
TTGACCATTTTTAACCGTTACAATTTGATTCGATGTTCGTGTATTAATTTGTGGACGACCTGCAACAAGTTGTCCTAACGAATTAGCTTCAATCTCCACATTCATTGTCACAAAATTGGAATAGGAAATGTTTGGCTTAATAGATAACGATAAATCCACATTTTCTTTCTCAAGTTTTGGAACAGCTGTTCCTGTCGCTGCATTAAAATCTGATGATGGAATAAAAATTTTGGAACCTACACGAATTTTGGCTTGTTCATTATTCGCTGTTAATAAATGCGGCGAAGAAAGCACTCGGCTATTCGTATCTGATTTAATTAATTTAACTAAGGCTCCCGGTTTAACCGTTCCAATACCAGGAACAAAGAAATCCTGTCCCGATAAAATTCCTACGGTGAAGTCATTAGCAAACGGTGCGGCCGCCTGAGCAACACTGGTTGTCGTTGCTTTAGTTGAATCACCCGCAGCGGAAGAAACCAAGAGGGGAGCTAAAGTCGATGCCTCCCAAGTCGTCGCAATCTTTGTTCCTGTCTTTGATGCGGAACCCGCTCCACCAAAGATGGATGTTTGAAATTTAAAATCGTTGCCTAAATCAATATCCACAATATCGCATTCGACAAATACCTGACTCTTGCGAATATCCAATTTACGAATGATCGAATTGAGAGCATTATAGGCGGCACTACTTCCCGTAATAATAAGTGAGTTGGAAGATTCATCCGCAGCAATTTTCACATTGTCATCCAATTGTGCAATCGACGCTCCAGCATCCGCACTTCCATCTTTCCCCGCTGGACCAGCGGGTGGAAGTCGCACTCCTTGACTCCGATTTTTATTTCCTTGAGCTAACGATGCCAAGGTTGCTGACAATTTTTTTGAATCGGCAAAATCAAGCGGTCGGACATGAATCGAAGACTGTCGCGAAGGATCATCTAAACGAATATCAAATTTTTTAACTAACTCTTTTACATCTTGAATGGTTCGTGGCGGTCCAAAAATAATGACCGAATTGGAACGCTCATCGACAAGAATTTTATAAGACATATAACCACGATCTTTTTTTGCACTGCCTTGCAAAATATCCGTAAGTTTTGTTTTGATATCTTTTGCATCTGCATAACGAATTGGCACAATCGAAACTTGAGGTTGTTGTCCTTGAACATCAATTAAACGTATGATGTCTAAAATGCGACGCACTTTATATCCTGTATCGCTAATAATGAGTGTATTCGTTGGTTCATAAGCTATCATTGAATTGGATGTGACGATTCGCGATAATGTCGATTGAATATCTTTTGCATTTACATATTTCAAAGGAACAATCTGAGTAATGATCTCATCGGTAAGCGGCGTCCAGTCAGCTCCTTGATAAGTTTTCAAATTTCCTTTGACCGCATTTCTTACCTGCATAATTTTAATAATTTTTCCCGTTTCCACGGTCGTTAAATTCAATAAGTTAAGTGCTGAAAGAAATGCCTGATACGCTTCTTCCTTGGTGACTTTTTTTGGAGAAATAATTTGTACCTTACCCTGCACCTGGCGGTCGATGATCACGTTTTTTCCAGTCCATAGCGACACAGCCTTCACAATATCTTTGATTTCCGTCGGCTCAGGAAAATCAATATTAACCAATTCCTGCCCCGGAGGAACAACTTGAGCACCTGGTTTATTTTCAGTCGGTATTACGTTTACTGTACCTTTATTAACATCGGAAGTAATACTCGATTTGGGTTGAACGACAGGCTTAGAATTAGCTACAGGCTCATCAGGAATGGGTTCTGGTTCATCGAGCACTTCCTCTTGCGGTGGTGGGTTATCTACTTGAGGAGGTTGTGGGGGTAGATTATTTTCAGGTAAATTTTCTTGACCTGATTGCACTTCAGGAGAATCTGAAGGCGAATCCTGACCCCAAAGAAACTCAACTTTTCCTATGATCAGCAGAACAAAAATCAACCCTACTTTTTTCATCTTCACCCCTCCTTGGATCATTCGCTAAATTTTCTACTTCACCGTCACATTAATCGTCTCTGGCGTTGAACCGTTACGTAAAACATAAATCACAATTTCTTTTTCATCTTGAAAAGCTTGATACAAAGAAAAACCTTGTTCGGGTTGTTCTAAGCTTGTTTGATTTACTTTGGTGATAATATCCCCATTTTGTAAACCAACTTTGGCAAATAAACTTCCACCCTCAATATTAAAAATTTTGAAACCGTTAATCCCTGCTCCTTGAGGATTCGGAACTAATCGAGCTTTGGTAAGAACCGTAGCAAACCCCGGTCCCAATTCTTTTTCAACATACGCTGATTCAAGATTAATCGTTCCTCCAGTTGCAGCAGGGGGAGTGTTTTCTTTATTAACAACAGCAACTTTAGAAGCATCTGATGCTGTGCTATCAAGCCCAGCCATTTTTATCGTCGATGTATCTTTAATCTCAAGACACTCTTTCACACCTTTATTATTTAACACCACACTCGAACGATCTATCGCTGCTATAATGGCTTCTTCATTGCTAAAAATTTTGTCACCAATTTTATAGACATCTGCATCTTCCACTCCCGATTCTTTAATCGTCGCTACAGATTGGGCTGAATTATTAAAAACAATCGTTCCAATTAAAGTCAGCGGCATCGCTGTCTTTTCACATGCAGCATTGATATCAAAAACTTTGCCTTGCCCATCACCAGCACTGGGTCCACCTTCCCCCTCTTTAGGAAACTCTCCTGTAGAATTAAATAAATTTCGCGTCTCAATAGATTTGCGAATATCTCGATAATTCACTCGTGGAATAATAATTGCTCCCAATTTATTTCCTTCACTTTGTTCCATGCTTTTTTTAGAACCTTGCGGTGAAATTGCTAATTTAACAATCCCTGAAGAAATCATCGCAATCACCATTGTAGAAACAATGTAAGCACCCAAAATAGATGCCGTTGATTTCCAACCAATTTGAATAAGTTGTTGTGAAAATTCTTTACTCTTTAAATTATACACCCCTAGCCAGCGATTGAAATCTATTTCTAAGGGTAATTTGAATTTCACTAAACTTAATCTCCTCTAATCATAAATAAAAAAATTATTTTTATTTGATTTGCAAATTTTTATTCACCACAGCACCGCCACGCTTAATCCTAATGTCGATTTCTTTTTCTCCTCTCAGAGTATTTAAAAATTGAATTGTCTTGGCTGTATCTGTTAATGGTACACCATTAATTTCTTCGATCACATCACCATTTTGAAATCCCGCTTTCTCATAAATAGAATTTTCACGAATGCGATCTAAGACAAATCCTTGCAATTGACCATCCACAAAATTAGGATTCGCTTTTGCGTCCTGTAATACTTTCGTAAAATCGGATGATAATAAACGATCGCGATACCCTTCCGACATTTCAATTTCGTTGGTATCACGCTTGAATCCTTCTTCTTCAAACTTAGGCGGAGGTGGTCGCGTTGCAATCGCAGAAACAGATCCTGAGTCTCCTCCCCCTTCGCTTACTTTTCCTTTTCGCTTGCGAGTCGTTCTTTCAGGCTCTTTGATTTCAAGTTCGATATATTCCTTGCGACCATTAGGAAATGCAAAAACAACACGATCACGATAAATTTCTGAAATTTTTGCGTCTTGAATTAAAATATCGCCCACAAAAAAACTATTGACTGATTTTTTGGCTGTATTCTCAATTAATGCAATTCCCGAAAGAGGAGTTCCCCCATAAATAATTCCTTGTACTTTAAGTGGCTGCTGCGATTTGACAACTTCAGGCGTAACATTTTCTTCGATTTTTCCTGAGTCGTCCGTATCACCCAGCTTTCCTTCACTGTTAAAAATATTTCTTTTAAGAATGGTATCAAGTTCCACAGAACTCAATGTTTTTTGTTCAAGTTCAATGGTGGAACTTTTACTCTTCTTACTAAAGCTACCCTCGACAGGCGTTGTCGAAACTTTACTATCTTTGATAAGCGTCTGATTTTTAGGAATCAAAAAATATACAAAGATTGTGGAACTAATTGTCGCTAAAACAAAACTAACAGCGATGACAACAACGATAGGACGCCAGTTAATTTTTTCTAACTTGGTTAGATTTTCTAAAATTTTTTCGACAGATATATCTTCGAGCCTGAGTCTCATTCCTTGAGAACCTTTTTTAGTTAGTGAATTCCTTTTCCCACCGATGATAAATACGATGACACTTTTCAAACTTAAATAATTTTTCTTCTTCCAAAATTTTCATAAGCTGCAAAGCACAATTTTCAGCGGAAGAATAATAACTGCAATCGAGCACAACCTTGGCCGAACGATAATGTTCACCCCGCTGACCGATAAGTGCTCCAAGACGAATAAGAAGCTGTTTGTGAATTTGATCGTTATCTTGATCTTTTAACTGCTCTGCCAAATCAGATAAAAGCGGTCGCTTACGCAAATCTTCCGGCGAACGCAAAAGTTTGCGGGCAATTTCCTCAATGGGAGTATTAATCCAAATAAGAAGCCCCATCGACTTCATCACACCCCACGCATCTTCATTGAGTACCGTCCCACCACCCGTCGCAATAACATGAGATCGAATATTAGAAAGTTTTTGAAAAAGTTTATTTTCTAATTCACGAAAATACTTTTCACCTTTCTTTTTAAAAATCTCAGTTATCGACATTTTTTCTTCTTGCTCAATACGCTTGTCTGTATCTATAAAACCAAATCCAACTAACTTGGCTAAATGCCAACCCACCACAGATTTTCCAGAACCAGACAATCCCATCAGCACTAAGTTAGTGGGTGAGGTTTCCTGTTTTTGGTCTTGCTTAGCGGGTATAATATTCTGCTTTTCACTGTTTTGAACTTGAAGTGTATCCATTATTTTCTCCATCTTTTCATTATTTTACAATACTTTGCATTGATAAGTCTATTAAGTTAATATTTCTTAATGACTTTTCTTAAAACATCCATCGAAAATAAGCATATTATCCACTGGAAAATTCATCGTCCAGAGCGTTTAAATTCGCTTGGCCCAACTCTCATGAAAGATTTTAGAAAAGCTCTCTCTTTTCTAAAGACACAAAAAAAAATTAGAATTTTAGTTATTCACTTTGAAGGGAACCCTATTGCCATTGCTGGCGGTGATTTGAAAGAGTTAGTTAAGTTAAAAAAGAAAAGTGAAGGAAAAAAGTTTGCTAATGATGTTACAGACTTTTGTCATGAGTTAGAAAAGTTATCTATTCCCATAATTACTAAATTTACAGGTCGTGTTTTAGGAGGGGGTGTGGAATTTATTCTAGCTTCGGATATTCGCTTGGCCACTAAAAATTCTGCATTAGAATTTCGCCAACCTATGATGGGATTGCCCACTGGATTTGGTGGCACGCAAAGATTAGTTCAACTTATTGGCAAAGCCTGGACACAGTATTTTTTATTATCAGGAAAATTTATTGATGCTAAGAATGCTCAGAAATTGGGATTGGTTCATGAAGTTTTTGAGAATGAAAAAAAATTGGATCACGAATTAAAAAAATTATGCGAAAAAATCTCAAACTTCTCACCTCTCGCAATTTCGTTACAAAAAAAGATGATCGTGAATGCCTCACCCAAAAAATATACGACAGAAACAAAATTATTTGCCGAGGCTTGGATGAATCCATTGCACAGAAAAAAAATGGAAAGGTTTACTTTCTAGATTCCAAACTAAAAAATAGAAACAAATTTCTTTTTTTCAAGCTTATAAAAATAGTGGTCGAGAGACCAAATTGGAAATTTTAGTTCATACGAGTAATATGCAATGACGAGATCACTGAAGCTTCCCATGAGTCCAACTTGGCGAAGATTTCTTGAAAACTTTAGAAATTTATCCGATTCAAATAAATTAAAGGAGGATATTTCTATTAAGTCTAAAAAATCTTTTAATTTAGAATATTCACTCTGCGATTTGGCTCCCACTAATATTTCAAACCTAATTATTGGCAATAAATAAACTCGATTTTCAGTCATAAGTTTTTTAAATTTTTCTGTGTGCTGCCAATTTTTATATCGAAAAAATTCAATCCAAACTGAAGTATCAATAATAACTTTTGACATTAATACTTTCTAGCTTTTCTGAATTTTTTTAAACTTTTCTGAGTCCAAGACAATTGAATATCGCCAGCCAACTCAGAAGCTAAAGTTTCCAACTTTTTTCGTTTTATATAATCCTCTAACGCAATAATAATTGCTTCTCTTTTGGTTTTAGCATCCGCAAGACGCATGACTTCTTTTATTTTTTCATTGGGTAAATCATAATTAGCTAACGACATTTTTTTTCTCCTTCATTGATTGTACAATTTTTAGAATATATTGTACATATGAATTGAGTATTTGCTCATTTTAAAACAACCAACTCTCGCTCTTCAATATTTCTTTATCAATAGATTTTTTATTATCAAAGCGGCGGAAAATTTTTACACCCATTTTGTTTTTCATATATTTTTTCCAAACTGACCATTCATCGTCAAGTGTTTTAACTGTATATGGAGTTGCAGGAGATTTAGAACCTTTAGAAAAAACATAGTTTGAAAACAAATAGACGGACGCATGACGAATCCAGCGAAAATTTGGTTCAAACTCATTTTTGGCATTCGCTGGAATATCAAAAAACACGAGCACATCACCATATTTCAGTGAACTCTTTTGCGGATATACTTCGTAAAAGGAAGTTTTTAATGCTCGCCACAATTCATCATAATTAATCATAGCTGGGTGATACCCCTCTTCAACTTTGATGTTAAAAGTATTAGACACTGTCATAAATGAACCAAAAAATGCTAGTGCCGCATGAAAGCAGTTTGGACCTTGGTGAATTAAAAACTTCGTCACCATTTTTTGAGCAAAAGGAGTGAGTAAATCGCGATCAACGATCAACTCCTCACTTTTTGATATTTTATTTTTAACGCGACCGACCTGATCCTTAGACAAAATAAAATTTAACTGATCTAAAAATTCATTTTTAATTTCTGAATTGTGTAATAAATAATCGGAGCCAAGTGTTAACTGATGATGTGGTTTTTGAAGAAGCGATGCCAACCCTTCAAGGTCTAAATATTTTAACAGCTCCGATGTAATCCTAAAAGTTTTAGCCGATGTATCAAGCTCTGCATTCAAACTGTTTTCTCCACGCGAGGAAGTTTCCAATATTTTACTACGCAACAAACGACGATAGTTTTTTTTGCTAATTGTATTGATTAGCTCCGATGTTCCAGAGGATGATTCAGGAATAACAATTTCGAGTGGAGGAATGGTTTTATCCTTCTCTGATTTTCTCACTCGTTGCATCAATTTTCTAACCGATGGGGAAACATCCTCTAATTCATCTTCAAAAGGTAAAATAAGTGACGGTTTTAATAATTCTCTTTGGGTCGTAAATGAAATGTCGTTAATTTCTGATTTAGGTCGAACAGCAAATAAATTAATATTCAACATAATTAATACGCACATACCTATATTTTGTTTTTTAATTTTAATAATCAAAAACAAACTCCTCGAAAATTTTTCCATCATCTTTAATGTTTATCGGTTAAAAAACTAAGGACTTTAATTTCTAACTCGATCCATAAATGTGTTAGAATTAAAAATAATTCATCCATCTAAAATTATGAATAAGGAGATTTTAAT
>CAZFSQ010000080.1:0-7845 GCA_964521975.1 uncultured Oligoflexales bacterium
AAAACAATCAGAACATGAAGAAGGAAAAAGATATACCCAAAATGAAATTAAAAATTTACTCGATGAAAAAAATGAAAAAGAATTAACGGATCGTTTTTATCGCGATCTTGAATTTGGCACAGGCGGGCTAAGGGGAATTCTTGGTGCGGGTGCATCACGAATGAATGTTTATAATATCCGTCGTGCTTCGTTTGCTTATGGCTCCTATCTCAAAAGCGTTTTCCCCAATGAAAAATTGAAATTTGGTTTTAGTTACGATTCAAGAAAATTCTCTCGTGAATTTGCTCAGGCTGCTTGTGAAGTTTACACTGCGTTGGGATTTACTTGTTACATTACAAAAGAATTACGCCCTGTCCCGATGTTATCTTTTTTAGTAAGGCATTTTCAATGTCATGGCGGTGCTTGTATCACCGCAAGTCACAATCCACCCAACTACAATGGTTATAAAGTATATTGGAAAACAGGTGGACAAATTACTCCCCCGCATGACGAAGCTGTCATTAAAAAATATGCTGAGACAACTGATCTCTCAGCAATTCCAACTATTTCATACGCAAAAGCATTACAAGAAAAAAAAATTGTTGAAGTAGACAAAGATTTTGATGAAATTTATTTTCATGAAGTTGAAAAACTTTCTCATTTAAAAGAGGGAAGAAAAGATTTTAAAATTGTTTTTACACCGCTACACGGAACAGCAGCTTATCCTGTTAGAGAAGCACTCAAGCGATTTGGATTTCATGATGTTTTTATTGTTCCAGAACAAGAAAAACCTGATGGAAATTTCCCAACCGTCGCATTCCCCAATCCTGAAGATCCCAAAGCATTATCAATGGCTCTTGAGTATGGAAAAAAATTAAATGCTGATTTAATTTTAGGAACAGATCCCGACTGTGATCGCATTGGAATTATTGCTCGTGAAAAAAATGATTATACAATTTTTAACGGCAATCAAATTGGCAGCCTTCTCCTTGAATACTTTTTATTCTCATCACAAAAAACGGGGACGCTTCCTAAAAATCCTCTCGTTGTTAAGACAATTGTAACAACAGAGTTGCAGAACAAAATCGCGGCATCTTATGGAGCTAAGTGTGAGGATACTCTGACCGGATTTAAATGGATTTGTAGCTTGATCGAATCCTATGAACGAGGGGAAATTAAACCTTATTACCAATATGTTTGTGGAGGTGAAGAAAGTTACGGATTTTTAGCAGGGAATTTTGTCCGCGATAAAGATGGGGTTTCTTCTTGTGCTATAGCGGCTGAAATGACAGCTTACTTTAAAACTCAAGGCCAAACTCTATCCCAAGTTTTAGATCAATTATTTATTAAGCATGGACTGTATCTTGAAAGTCTTCATACAGAGACCCTACCAGGCAAAGATGGAGCCGACACAATTAAAAAGATGATGCAAAAACTTAGGCAAAACCCACCCCAAAAAATGTGTGGGGCGGAGGTGCTCGTGATTCGCGATTATGAATTATTAAAAGAATTTGAGATTAAAAATGGTCAGGCTGTTTTTAAAAATAAATTAAACTTCCCTGTCTCCGATGTAATGCAATTTTTCCTTTCCGATGGTACAAAAATCAGTGCAAGACCTTCGGGCACAGAACCAAAAATAAAATTTTATTTTTCTGTCAATAAGTCTAATGTCACTTCAGATTCCATTGAAAAAGATAAAAAAGATTACAGCGAAAAATTAAAATTTGTTCAAAAACAGTTTAGTGAGTTTATGTTGGGGTTGGTTTAAAAAATTATTTCTTAACCAAAATCTCATCCATCGAAAGTTGGGTGATTTTTTTGAGACCGTTTAAATAATAATAAAACGTATAAAAAGTAATCAATAAACAAGGAATGACAATAACAAACCAACTCAGAAGCTGCATTTGCCCTAGTTCTGCATTGAACTCAGGAGTGCCTGGTTGACTTTTTAGAACAACAACAGCTAGCGTATAATTTAATATGGCACTCACTAAAAATGATGCCGCAAATAAATAAGTACACTTTTCAATGAGAGAATCCAATTTATCCTCAGCTTTTAGTGCCAAAATAATAGATTTAACTTTTTCAATATTTAGAAATTGATCGTTCCAAAGCATACTGAACACAAGTGGCGTTTTTGTTCGCATCGAACCTAAAAAAGCAATCGCAAAAATAATCGGAACCGTTGCTTCCTTCAAAGCAAACCATTTACCCTCTAACTCAAGCAATCCAAATCCCCCCGTTAAAACGACGCTGGATAATCCAAGAATTGAAAGAAAGTTATAAGTTTTACGAGTTATAAAATCATAAGCACCATAAAAAATCGGAAATGCCATCGCAGCCAATAAACCACCCACAGGACCTAGATATTCTGCTTTAGAGTATTTTGATAATAGAACGATAGGAATAATGACATTGAATAAAAGATTTAAAAAAGGATTTTCTGGTTTTGTCTGCTTGGTTTTATGATTTAATAAATCAATGCCCATATGTTGATTTTTTCCTTAGTGGATTTAAAAAGTAAGTTCTAATATAATTTAAAAATATTATCATAGGAGAAAATTGAATATGCAAAAAGTAATTTTTTTATTTCTGATCAATCTAATGAATTATATTTGGGCGGATGACCTTGATAAAGCACCTCCTGGTTTTGATTATAAAGGGAAAAAAGCAGTTTTTACTGATTTCCTAGAATCTGAATTACAAGTGACGTTTGATTTTGAGACTAAAAAAACCTATGCCACCAATATGGTTGTCTTTCGATTAAAAGAATCTGGCTACCCTCTTTTTGACTTGGTCGCAAAGCCTTACGAACTGTCCTTGAATTCAAGGGTTTTGAAGCCAAGTTTATTGAAGACAATTCAAACACCTGGCAATGAAACTTCCTTAAAATTTTTAGATACAGAAAAAGAATTATCGCAAGAGACAGAGCATACACTAATTGTTAAATATATTTTAGATACTGATAGCATCTCACTTAATCACGGAGAAGTCCGTGCGGGTTTTTTTATGAGTGATATTTCAGCTACAGGACGAGAATTCTGGGAACAATATGCACTCTCCAATTTAGAATATGATGCATTTTCGCTTTTTGTACGTTTACAGATTAATGGTTCAGAAAAAATTCACACTGTTTACACCAATGGTGAAGAAATAGAAATCGCTCCCAATGTTTGGGAAATTAAATTCCCAAGCTACTTTACAACGTCATCACCATTTATTCATTTTGTACCAAAGGGAAGATTTTATGAAATCAGTGGAAAATTTGACGGGGCCGAAGGTTCTATCCCAGTAAAAATCTACTCTCCAATGAAAACTTTATCTGAAAAAGGGATGCGAGCGGCTCAGCGAGTTTTGCTTGAACTTGAAAATACCTATGGCCCCATCGCTCATCCTAAAGTTGTTGCTTATATCACACCCACGGGTGGGGGCATGGAATATTGCGGAGCGACGATGACTTCCATGAGGGCCATCGAACATGAATTCACCCATTTTTGGTTTGCAAGGGGAATCATGCCTGCGAATGGCAACTCAGGCTGGGTCGATGAAGCTATTGCTTCTTGGCGTGATTATGGTTATCCACAGGCGAAATCTCGACCCGAAAGAAAACCAGTTAAAATGGTAGGAACATCACCCTATAAACGTGACACTTCCATTCTGGCTTATTCCGATGGAATGCAACTCATGAGTGAGTTTGATTTTATTTTGGCGGATCGCGGAGGATTGAAACCCGTATTGAAACAACTTTATGAAGAAAATAAAAATCAAACATTTACTCTCCCATTTTTTAAGAACTTCATGGAAAAATCTTTGAACGAAGATTTAACCGCGATATTTGAAAAATATGTTTTGGGAATTGTTAAAGATGAGAATGATGTTGGTATTACCAACGATGATTTAATACCCATTAAGGAACCTGTACATAAGCGTTATACTAGAGATGAAATTAGACAATATCATTAAGATGAAGGGCATTATGAAAAAAATATTTTTGGTTTTTATTTTTACCTCACAAGTTTTTGCCAAGGGGGAAAATCAAACTCCCAAGGGAGAAATAAGTTTTAATGAATATTCATTTGATTTTGGTCAGGTTCTGAGAGGAACAAAACTAAAACATGGTTTTCAATTTACAAATACAGGGGCGGGACCGCTTAAAATTCAAGGAGTCCATACTGCGTGTGGTTGCACAGCAGTTGAAATTGATAAAGGTAAAGAATATCTTCCTGGAGAGAATGGTGTATTAGAATTAACCTTCGATACAGCCACTTTCAAAGGGAATGTATCAAAGTCTGTTTCAATCATGACCGATGGAGCCATTAACCCCAATCGCACCATCACGGTTTCAACCATTGTGCATGAAGAATTTTCAGCTCATCCTCCCATTGTTGATTTTGGCGATTTTCCAGCTGGAGAAGAAAAAATGGAGTTAGTAAAAATTATTCCTATCAGCGGTTTTAATTTAGATATTCTTAAAGTTGATTTTAATGATCAAATGCTAACCGTTGAAAACAAAAAAAATCCTGAGTCTTGGGAATTACAAATTAAAACGAAATCATTTTTACCTGTAGGATTTTATAAAGAAAAAATTACTGTCACAACCAATAGCAACTCACTGAAAGAGTTGGTAATCCCCATTCGTTTTCAAGTACAGGGTGGAATTGAAGTGTCACAAAGATATGTTGAATTTGGGGCTATTTCCTCTGGCACAAAGACACTGCGGTCGATTGTCTTAAATGGAAAACAAGATTTTGAAATTAAAAGTTCTAAAGCAGAAATCATTATTAATGGAAAACCCGTTACAGATATAGCACCCATTATTAATATTTCATCACTCATGGAAAATTCTAAAAAAAATATTATAGCAATGGAACTTATGCACCCAGAAAATACCAAAGGCTCTGTACATGGTCGGGTATTTATTGAAACCTCAGACCCTTCTCAAAAACAAATTGCTATTGATATCTACGCTTTTTTTCGATGAGTAACTTATTCGATATCTGTAAAAATTCCGTTCGACTTGCTTCATATTTTTGTGAAGAAGCATTCAAGCAAATTGAGTCATCGCGTTTCATTAAACAGGATCTTTCACCCGTTACTATTGCGGATTATGGTAGCCAACTCATTATTTTAAATTCTCTAAATCAAGAAAAAATAACTGTTCCCATGATCGCAGAAGAAACATGGGAGTCACTTAAAAAACATGATGAAGAATCTGATATTATTTCTATCATTGATAGCATTTTAAAAAAAATAAATATTAAAATTGAAAAAAATGAATACGAGAATATTTTTCACTATCAAATGCCTGACGAAAAAAGTTCTACTTATTTTTGTTTAGACCCCATTGACGGAACCAAAGGTTATTTGCGAGGGGATCAATATGCTGTTGCTTTAGGTTTGATTAAAGACGGCTGTGCAGAAATGGGAATACTTGGATGTCCTCGATTCGGAAAATACAAAAAAGAAATGCAAGGGTTCATCGCTTATGCACAAAAAGGACATGGGGCTTTTTATTCTGATGGAAATTTAAAAAATGAAAAAGCTGCACAGTGTCGTAAAAAAAATACATTTGAAGATATGATTGTTTTGGGATCTATTGAAAAATCTCATGGTAATTTATCATTCGTGGATCATCTGTGTCTTGATATGAAATTAAAAAATTCTCCTTTAAGAATGGATAGCCAAGCAAAATATGTAGCTCTTGGTGCAAACGTAGGCGATCTTTATATCCGCATCCCAAGCGACCCTCAAAGAAAAGAATCTATCTGGGATCATGCAGCAGGGATTGCTTTTAATGAGGAGGCCGGAGGAAAAGTTACTGATTTAAACGGCGATAAAATAAAATTTTTTCCTCACGAGAAATTAGATGCCAATATTGGTATTATTGCTTCGGGATTTCATGACACAAAGGAAATTATTAATTATTTGCAATTGAGAAAAAAAAAGGTTGATTAAATTCTAGGCCCATAACGGTAGAAAATATATTTTTTATAAAAAGGCCATCCTTGTTTTATCGCAAGATGAATCGAATTGAGCGTTGAAGATAACCAACCCGTTCTTTGATATTTACGTGAACTTTTTCCTATTGGGGTCGCAAGCGATTCTATTTTTAAACCGGCAAGTTTCATTTGCCAAACAAGAACATGATCCTCGCCATAGGAACAGTTTTCTGGAAAACCATAAAAATCAAACCATAATTTTTTATCAATAATAAAACCTTGATCACCCAAGGGAAGGTTGAAAAAAAATGTTCTGAAATAATTCACGTACAATGAATTTAATTTCATCAAAAATGAACCCTCATTAAAAGAAACAGGAAAAAAATATAATTTTTTTTGATCACTTTGCATTATTTGATCAATTTCTATAAAATGTTTTTCCTGAATTTTAGAATCGGCGTGCAGAAAAAAAAGAATCTCACCTGTGGCATTTTTTCCACCGAGATTAAGTTGATAAGCTCTTGATGCTGACGCAGACTCCGTAATTTTTATTTTATAAAGATGTTGATAGAAATGAGAAAGCCTGAGAAGAGATAATAATTTTTCTCTTGCTGGAGTCACGCAAATGATTTCATGAAACAAATTCTTTTCAGATATCTCTATAAGTGAACTCAAAAGTTCTAAAATCGTAGCGTCTGATTCAGCTACAGAAATAACAATAGATATTTTTTTATCAGTCACAAGAATTACAATATCGCCAATTGAATATTAATTGCTACTTATTCTTTTTTAGTTACACCCACCGCTGTTGGAGCACCTGTATCCCAAATTGTTCCAAGCGAAAAGGTTGAGTCCACATTACCAAATTCTGCATCGCCTTCAAATAAACTGTATGTTGGAGTTGAACCACTATATTTAGCATATTTCGTTGGGTCAATTGTTTCACATGCTTTCCAAGATTCAGAAGCAGCAGCTTGACAAATTCCTTTATAGGATCCGTAGGAAGAATGTCCATTTTTGACAATGTCAAAAATATCCATCCCGCCCATTGAAAGGGAAATTGTATTCCCGCTCTCATCCTGAAAATCCAGCATTCCCCAAATTTCAGAACCATCTTGAACAACTTGCCCATATACTGTACGAATACTGCTTCCTGTACTTCCTAAACCATCAGAAAACATTCCTTCGGCAGAAGCCGCTGTGTAACGGTATTTAAATTCAATAGCTACAAATGTTGGAGCCTTTACATCATCAGTAAATGCTTTGATATGAAATCCATTAGGTGGACCATTCACAGCAAGTCCCTCTCCAGCATAAATCCAAACTTCTTGCCAATGGCAGTTATCAGCACTTGGGGATGTTTTGCAATCCGAAGCATCGTCTTGCTTTTTAAAACTTACTTTAATTCCCTCAAGACCCATTCCACCTTCTTCTCCGCCACCTAAACCAGCAGGATCCGCGAAAATAGTTCCTTCATTGATACTAGCCAATGAAATTCCCATTGCTCCCGTAAGATCAGAAAATGTACTTCCGATCCAAAGTCTCATATTCGCAGGATAAGATTTTGTTCCATCAGTCGCAGTTGATCCATAAGTCCAGGCACCTGTCGCTGTAACATCATCTGTTGAATCAAAATCTTTAAACGATGCAGCGATAATCATATCATCATCTTCTTCTTCAACAGCAAAGCTTTCTACTTTTTCATTTTTTAAAGTCAACTCATCACAAAGCATATGAGTCATAACACCAGAAGATTCATCTGAATAATCTTTACAATCAAGAGTCCCATCACCATTGCTATCACCATAAACACCTGACGTTGCATTTTTGTCACCAAATAAAAGCATGTCTGAAATCGGAGCCGTGTGACATAGGCCACCTAAAGCCATGCCAAAAATCCCCATGTTACTGACATGATCACATTCTG
>CAZFSQ010000081.1:0-3140 GCA_964521975.1 uncultured Oligoflexales bacterium
CAACATATTTTTATACGTCAATGGGTGATGGAGCCAATGGTCGCACAAGAGTTAAAAATACTTCTTACGATTTTACTTACGATGCGGACGATGATCGTTTTGCGGAGGTTTCCGTTTTTGCGAACGCAACAAGAATGTTGGCATGGTATCAGGAAAAGCCGCGAGAGTATGAATGGCATGTAGATAATAAATTAAATTTAGTAGTTCACGCAGAAATTAAAAGCAGCGTAAATCAAGCTCTCTATGAACCCGTTGATTCCAATGGTAATGGCCCCAAGATTTCAGTAGGTGATGGTGATGATCAAATTTTACAAAATTTGACTCTTGATGCGGATGTAGTATCGCATGAGTTTGGGCATCATATCGTTTATCAAACATTAAAATCAACGTCGGGTGAGTCGCTTGTTCTGCACGAAGCTCTCGCCGATTTTTTTACGTTCATTAAATCAGGGGATGCTTGTTTAGGGGAATCTATCTGTCCTGAAGGTAGCCTTGCTTGTTTCGTTGAGAACGAATGTTTACGTACCGCAGAACAACCTAAAGATAAATATTTAACTTATGGTTCTAAACTATATTCTGAATTAGGTGGTGCTCACTTACAGGGTCAGCTCATTTCAGGAGCGTTATGGGATTTAAAAGGCGATAGTTTAATTCCCACAGATGACCTCACGCTTTTAGTCTATAAAGCGATTGCACTGCTTAAATCGAAAAGCGGTTTTCGTGATTTTTTCTTAACTTTATTTGCCTCCGATTTAAATAGCTATCAAGGTAAATATTGTTCTAAGATTATGGCTGCATTGACGACAAGAGGATTAAGCAAGTTTGTTTCTGATGTAACATGTGGAGACTCATTGCCATCTGTGGGAAGTGAAGTGTCGAGTGTGGCGGAGAGTAGCGGTACAACAACATCAAGCAAAAAGAAAGAAGAATCATCTAAAGGTATGTGTGGTGTGATTGGTGGTGGTAATTCAAATTCTATGTTCAATTTAATTTATTGGATACCGATTGCTTTATTATTTTTTAAGAGAAGAAAGTATTAGTAGGTCTATTCGTTACATCATTGCTGTTTTTATTTTTCTTTGGGCAACAAAAATTGCTGAAGATGAAAAATTTGATGATGTAATGGATTCATCCATAACGGTAAAACAAGAAATCCCTAAAACTGTTCCAGCGATTAAAGATAATTTAAAAACTTTGACAGTGGGAGCTGATTTAACTTTTGATCGAGAGGCATTTATCCATTCATTGACTCGACAGGCAAAAAAGGAATTAATGAGCTGTTTAAAAAAAACATTTCCTCACACAACGCATCAAATTTTTTCAGGAAGATTATTAAAAAAAGGAACCTTGCGAGATTTAAAAATTCTTGGAGGTCAGGAAGATGTTCCATCATGCGTTATTCAAGAATTTGAAAAAATTAATTTCGAGCATTTAAGTAAAAATTTGAAAACGGATTCTCTCGTGATTCAATGGAATATGGAGTGGGAATAAAATTTTTGCTGAGAACTGTAATATTGAGCGTGTTGCAAAATTTTAATTCAAGATGCCCAGGCACTCCCTTCGGTCGTTGGGCATGACATGAAACCACTGTCATCCCCAGTGAGCGTAGCGAACGCCTGGGGATCTTTTTCTCAAAAAATAGTTTTATAATATACCCGATACTAATTCCACCCCGAAAAACCGACGCCAATATAATTAAAAAGTTTTTGCTCACCCCACTGACTTCCTAGATGAAAATTCCAACCCAAGGCTCCAAAAAAAACTTGAGTCAAATGTAATTCAACCCATGCACCTGGAGTATCAAAGGCAAATCGTGCTTGATCCAAATCTCCTGGGGGAGCTTCTTCCGCAGGGTCAATGGTGTGACTGCTACGAGAAACAGCGGCGATCCCGCACCAAACAATACTGGCAAAGCGAGTTGAAAAAGCATAATCACTTTCGCCACCACCTTCGGCAGCAGGATTAAACCCTTCACTCAAAATTCCTTGGGTAATTCTACCGAGTCCAATCGCTGGACCTAAATAAAGTAAACCAAACCGCCCAGAGATGGCTTTATGAACTCCTGTTCCAGAGAATGGGGCAACGCGACCGCCGATCCACATTTGCCATACTTCAGGGGGCTTTTCTTGAGAGAGACGATAACCCATCAGAGCATGGGAGGTTAAATCGGGAACATATCTTTTACGAGGACCGCCGACGGTTAATTGGGGATACATGATGGCAACGCTAACCACCAAATTCATAGGGCGTGGTTTTAATGTTTCTTCATTTAATTTTTCTAATCTCTTTTTTCCGGGGTCGGGAATATTTTTTTGGTCTTCTTCTTTGCGACGATCAATTCGAGATTGAATTTCATCATCCGCTTCTTGGCGAGAAGGTGTGTGGGGGACTTTGGGTTGTGGATTAGGTGGCAAAAGAATTTGAGCGTGGATAGAGCCAAAAAACAAAAAAAGTATAGAGAATAAAAGCGTCATTTTTTTGACACAAATTTTTCTATCTACTATGCAAATTTTGTACCGGTAAGTTCTGCCCATTTTTGCTCCGAAGGCACTTGGTTAGACTAAAATTTATATGTCCTTTATAACAAAAAAAAATAAGCCTGACGATCAAGATCCCGATGCCTTGTTTGATTACCTCATCGAAGATGCTAAGAAATCATATCACCCTCATTTCAAAAAATCCTATAAGAATAAAAATCTTATTCCTTGGATCATTGCTTCCTGTTTGGTTTTAGGAATACTGGGTTTATTCTCATGGATGATAATTCACTTTCAAAATAAGTCACAAGATCCGTTTGCGTTTGTTTATTTTGATGTAAAGGCAATTGATCAAAATGGGAGAACGTTGAGTGGTGCACAAATTTACATCAACAATAATTTTGAAGGTTATACGGATAGCTTTGGTGAGTGGAAGAAATATATTAAAGAAAAACGCGGGGCTTCTATTGATCTTCGACTTAGTAAAAAAAATTCACGGAATCCAAAAGATGAATTGGCGTATCAAAAAAAATATTCTGTTCCGAGAGAAGTTTCATCACATGATGTTGAGTTTAAGGAAACGATACGGTTGGTGGGGGAAGAAAAACCAGAAATCAGAGAACAGAAATCAGAGAACAGAAATCAGAGAACAGAAATCAGAGA
>CAZFSQ010000081.1:3240-7845 GCA_964521975.1 uncultured Oligoflexales bacterium
CAGAAATCAGAGAACAGAAATCAGAGAACAGAAATCAGAGAACAGAAATCAGAGAGCAGAGAACAGAAATCAGAGAGCAGAGAACAGACGAATCTTCCTGTTTCTTTTCAATTATCACTCAATAAAAATAATATCACTCGTAAAGATCAATTAACTTTTATGCAAAATAAGTTTCTTCCTAAAATTAAATCGAAAATGAAAGAACTTGGTTTGCAGGAAAAAAAATCTTCCAATTGGGAGATCCATATTAAGTTATTGAAAAACTCTTCAGACAAACAATCTAGCGGTCTTTTATTAGTTTCATCTGAGTTGAAAAATGAGAATAAAACTCATGGAAATAAGTTTTTAGTCAACCTTACTATGAATGAAGATCAGTTATCACAAAAAATATTACTAGCACTTCGCAGTCATATTCCAACATCATTTACGGTGGTTAAAAATTCGCAGCAATGGAAAGCGGAAATGAAATCGGATGATCCATTATTCTGGCAACTCAGAAAGGGAACTCCTCTTATCAATTCGATAGGGAAACATTTTGTTGTGGGTTCCAATGTTAAAAATAAAAATTCTTTTCAACTTCACGCTCTTAATTCTTCTTCTCCGTGTTTGGATCAAGAAGATTCATGTTTGCTTTATAGTAAAACAGTTCCTGAATATTCTCCTTGGCCAGGAGCCATTAAACTTAAAATAAAATTGACGCAAAAAAATCAGTTTCATGATTCTAATTTGAATAGTAGAGATGTTTATGTATCTGGATTTTTGGCTAAGAATTTAGCTCCTCATGTTTACTCCTATTGGGGGCGACCTGGAGAAAAAGTTTTTGTTACCGTGATCCATCGCGATCAAATTGTTTATCGCGAAGAAATCGTTTCCAAAAAAGAACAGTTACCAGTGATCGCACTGGATCAGTTGAGCAAGAAAAAGATTTAAGGAAAAAACTAGAGCGGATGATTCGTACACGTACCAAATTGAAAATTTATCTAACGGGTCTTACCTTTATTGCATTTCCGTTTTTTTTAGCAATGACCTTGCTCATGACATCGACATTGACCATGAGGATACATCAATGGGTGCAAAATAAATTTGAAGAAAAAATTACGGGCCTAGGTGGAACTGTCATAAAAAAAGGAAAACTGGAATTTTCTTTGCGTAATAAAATTATTTTTACGTTTCGAGATTATGAAATTGTATTTCCATTTTCCAGTTGGAATGAGTATGTGGAGTCGCATTCTAAAAAAATGCTGCAAGAAAAAATGGCAAAAGACATTTCTTCAGGGCCTCTATCGTCATTTTACGTATGGATGGAACCTGAAGTTAAAAATATGGAAATAAATTTTAAATCGAATGAAGATGAAAATTTTATTACATTGCGTCAATTGAATTTTAATCTAAAAGATCCGTCAGCCTATATTTTTAATGTTCAAGAAGTGAGTGTGTTTGATCAATTAAAATTATCTGAAACAGAATTTGTAATTCCTAAAAATCAATCAGGATCATTTAACTTTTCGTTTTATTCACCTGGCAATTCGCAAGAATTTTCAATGAACTTTGAAGGTCAGTTATCCCTAGAGCCAAGTCTTCAGTTAATGACTTCGGGAAGTATGCATCCTGTGAAAGATAAAAATTTAGCGTCGCCTATTCATATACAGTTGGACATCAAACGCGACGAAAATGATTCTTCAGTGATCAATACATCGTTTGTCCTGCAAGCATTGAACCAACCTTGTTCTTTGTTTCCTGATGTTTTGCCGAAGACATTTAAAACACATTTGGATGAACTTGTGTTCGATGGAAACTTTGATCTTGCGATGAAGTTTCAAGGAAATATTTTAGATCGTTCTAGTTATCAAATTAGTTTTGACCCGCTGCAAATGAATTGCCATCCGGTGTCTTATCCCAAATCATTATCAATGGGAGAATGGCCAATATCGGATCAGACATTTCGCTCGTATTTAAAAAAAGAACCCATACAAAATCGCTCTAAACACCCACTGGAACCGTTTGTGTCGATCCATGCTCTACCTAAAGAATTAGCAGCGGCATTTATATCTTCTGAGGACATGGGATTTTTTATGCATCAAGGAATTGATGTGGCAGAAATTCAAGTTGCTATTCAAGAAGCTCTGCAAGGAAAAAGATTTCGCGGTGCTTCAACCATTACCATGCAAGTCATTAAAAATCTTATATTGGGAGGAGAAAAAACTCTTTCACGCAAAGTACAAGAAATTATTTTGGCGATGACGATTGAAAAATATATTCCCAAAGAATGGATCTTGGAAACCTATCTCAATATTATTGAATTTGGTTTTGATGTGGTGGGTATTCAATCGGCGAGCCAGTTTTATTTCAATCAAGCACCAGAGAAACTTCGTCTTGAAGAAAGCATTTTTCTAGCTTCACTTTTACCGAATCCGGTGCAATTTCATCGAGCGGTTTGTGAAAAGGGTAGTGGAGCGATGAAACAGAGCATGAATATTATTTTAGATCGTATGTATGATACGAAAAAAATTGATGCGATGACCTATCATTTAAGCAAAGATTTTAATTTGATTGATACAACGCTTAAAGATCGCCAAGAAGAAATTTGTCACAAGTTTTCGGACGAGAAGCATCTAAATATTTCGTCTAAAAGAGAGATGGATCAATTAGGGGATGAAAAACTTTAACAGAGGATGAACATGTTTCAATCGCGTTATTTTCCATGGATAACATTTTTGATCTGGATGATTCCTGCGATCCTCTGTCAAACATATTATCCTTTGATTTCGCTTGAAGATTGGGAAAAAAATTCGGAGCGTGTTTATCAATATATTTCCCAATATTTATTTTCCCCCGTGCGAGGCTTGTCCAATGTGGTTGCGATTGAAATTCCGCAAAATAATAAAAACGAAGCGATGACTGTATCGTATCAACAGATATTTAAAAAATTAGAGGAAAATGGTAAGCCGTGGGTGGTGAGCTTTTTTCCTGTTGCTAAGCAAGATCAGAATTTTCACAAAAAATATGAGCGAGTCATCGGCTCTTATTTATTGCCGAGCATGAACTCTAAAAACAATTTGAAGAATGATCTGGAAAATTTAGGTGTTGAAAAAAGTTATTCTGGAAAATTAAATCAAGAAGTGTGGAATGAAATTGACACACAAGGTTTTGATTCTTCTAAAGACAATAAAGTTGGATTTACTCCGCAAAATATTTCATCAAATTCCGTGACCTGTCTTTATGGTTTTCATTTTTATGGAGATCGTGTGATTCCATCCAGTTTAATTTGGATGTTATCGTTAGGCAGTAGTTCTAAAATTGTTTTTGATAAGTTTGCTTCGTGGCCGGATCTTAACACGCAAAGTGCTTTTGCTTTTAAGCGGCAAGTACAAATCGCAGATTTAAATTGTTCAATGAATCCAAAAATTACGCATGAAAATTATTTTAAGGAAAGAAAAATTTCTTTTTATACGCAAGAAAAGATTTTATCACCTGATTTTAAACAGAAACTGGATAATAAATTAGTGGTGCTGATTCCTCAAACGATGACCTCAATAGATCCGTTTAGTAATGGGTTGAATACACTGAATACATCCCGAATTTATTTTAATTATGTAAGGCATCTTGATGAGCTAGATGCAAATAGCTTTGTTAGACGTACACCCATGGTGGATGGAAATGTCTCTGGATTATGGGTAATGGGCTTGGGTTTGTTGATGTGGTTGGTGTCCTGTATATCTCCGTCGCGGCAACTTGTGCGTTTTGAAATTGTATTTTTAATCGGAATTAGTTTATCCGCATATATTGCGTTGACTTGGTACAAATTCTTTTTTGTTCCAATCAATATATTGGTGGGAAATACATTTTCATTTATTCTTTATCAGGTTTTTTTAGTGGCTCGTAATTTACAATTGGGTCGCACGGCTTCGTCTCTTTTAGAGGAATTGCAAGCATCTATGGGACAAGCGAGTAATTTGGATAGTATTAAAGAAATTATTCAGCGGCTGATGCAACCTTACTTAAAAAATATTTCCGTGCAGTTTGTTGATTATGATCGCCTTTATTATGATGCTTTAGATAATGCGAAAGCGTTGGAAAAACTTTTAGAGCGAAGTCATAATGATTCGAGCACGTCTTCACTCCCTGTACCAACACAATCTGTGTCACTGAATCCAAGTTTA
Source organism: uncultured Oligoflexales bacterium (assembly GCA_964521975.1). Taxonomy (GTDB): domain Bacteria; phylum Bdellovibrionota_B; class Oligoflexia; order Oligoflexales; family CAZFSQ01; genus CAZFSQ01. Next base: position 7,401 of record CAZFSQ010000081.1, read on the forward strand.
CTCACGCAGATGAATCGACTGCCGCAGAATATGGATTCTGGATGGGTTAAAAAAGTTTTCGACGGTAATCTTTCGATTGAACGCAATCAAAGTAAATTGGGAATTTTGAATCTGTGTTTTCAATTTTATGTGTGGGATTATGATTTTGTTAAACGTTTAGCTAAAATGATTCATCGTGAAGTGACAACGCATTTTTTCCGTTTAGGAAAATCGGTGCAGAGTAAAGCGATGCAGTATCAGCCTCTCATCCAAGATACGCATAAGCAGACCATCAAAAAGTTTTTGCCTGAACACATTGTTGAAAGATTGGAGCAGGGAAAAAATAATACACTTGATTTAACCAAAGCATTGAACCCGCGTATGACCAAACTGAGTATCATGCAGGCACGCATTATTGATTATGAAAAACTTTTTTGGTCTTCGCCCTTACAATCCATTCATATTT
>CAZFSQ010000082.1:0-7750 GCA_964521975.1 uncultured Oligoflexales bacterium
GTTAAAAATAATTTGTTTTGCGTTTTCATTTTGAATGATCCTCCTTATAATTTTATTATTTTATTCCTTCGACAAAAAAAGTGCTATGAAATTAAAAAAGAATTTTTCCTTGTAAATCAAACATCAAATAAGTCATGGACGGTGTTACGTGAGATATAGCCCATTCAGATTGCGAAACAGAAATCCAACCATAAGAGCGTTGTAATTCTTTTGCTTCATAAAAAGTTTTTTCATTGGCTGTTTTTAAAGTCATCCCGTCACGCACGCGAGTTTCCAATCTTGCTGATAAGGCATCATCCACAATTTCTTCTCCATGTCCCGTACAACTGGTTGCTAAAAATTTTGTTGCATAGTTTCCTGCGACCGTTACACAATCACTTACTCGCCCTGGAAATTCAAACCCACGCCCTCCGGTACTCGTTCCTGAATATAATTTTCCATCGGGTAAAGCCAAAACACATCCCACGGTATCAAATAAATAGGATTCTCTTTTTTTTATTTCACTCACCCACCTATCCACTCGTGCCTCCGTCAAAGCCCACTCAGGATTTATTTTTTCTTGCCTAGCAAGTAATTCCACTCCTGGATTGGTTACTACTCGTGCGGAACGATCTTGCAATGTAAGAGCTAAATGGGATGGATTTTTTAGATACGTCGCATTAATGACCGCAGAAAATTTTTGCTCTGGTCCTGACATGATGGATGCCGAAACTCTTGCTTGGCCGTCTGCCTGCAACGCAGCTCCAAATCCAGCATTGAACATTTCCGAATTTTCCAGATGCTCTAAGGCTTTCGTCACAAAATAAGTCCCACTATTTTTTTCTTCCTTCATCAGTAACAAAGATATTCTTTTTAATTCTTCTTTCGCAGAAATTAAAAATTCGCCCTTCGGATCTTCACTCCCTGCTCCACCATGAAGAATGATCCATCCATTTTTTTTCTCATATTGACCACTAAGACACTGCATAGTAACCTCATAAAATAATTTATTTTGAAGGAGATATTCTATGAGAATTAAGTTGGTTTTGCTAGCATCAGTTTTAGTTTGGGAAACCTCATGTACAAAATGTCAAAAATCATCCACCGATACTGCATCAACAACAGGAGAATCTGATATGCCAAAAAATGAAACCCCCTCAGAAATTACCGATTTAAAAATTGACGACCTTACTCCCGGCACAGGCGACGAAGCTATTGACGGAAAAAAAGTTACTGTCCATTATTCAGGAACACTTACTAATGGTACAAAATTTGACAGCTCCTACGATCGTGCTATGCCATTCTCTTTCACTCTCGGTGCTGGCCAAGTAATTAAAGGTTGGGACATGGGCGTTAAAGGGATGAAAGTTGGCGGTAAGAGAAAACTTACGATCCCCTCAAAACTTGGTTATGGTGAATTCGGAGCGGGTGGAGCCATTCCTCCCAATGCCACTTTAATTTTTGAGGTTGAATTATTAAAGGTTGAATAATGCTTTTTGGTTTTGGGCTTCGCTACTCTTTTTTTTTGACCCTCACTATTTTTGTTTATTGGCAACTCGTTGCCTGTGGTGTTAATGACCGATCTTTTGATCTTGGTTCTGATGAAAAAGATTCCCCCCAAAATGCCGTAGCTTTAGCAAGAACCGAATCCAATCCTATCCACTCTTTAAGAGGTTGGACATCGCTGCCTATCAATATCTATTTAAGTGAAACAATTACAGATGAAATGTCCGAGCAAATTGAAAATGCACTTCACACTTGGGAAATGGCTGTAGGAAAAACACTTTTTCAAATTGCTGGACATGTTGAATATAATGCCGACGCTTTCCCGACACTTTATGATTCTCTGAGCGATCAAGAGAATGGTCTTTATTTAGAAAATAATTGGAGTAATACGGGAAAAATTTTGAAAACACTTGCAACAACTATCTGGGAAAATGATCCGAAAGATCCGCGAATTATTTTAAAAGCTGATTTAAGATTCAATAACCAAGTCTACTTTTTATGCGACTCAAAAAACGCTCCCGAAGACACCCTAGATAATAAAATAGTTTCCGATCTCGAATCACTTACACTTCATGAGATGGGTCATTTTATCGGCCTATCTCATGTTCAGGAAAGTGAAGATAAAGGTTCAATTATGAATCCAAGACTTCTCATCTCAAAAGGATTTTCTGCACGAACTCTCTCTAAAAACGATATAAAAAACATCCAATCCATTTATGGCTGTGAACTTTCTGCCTGCGATGTCGATGAAACCTATGAACAGATTCGCCTTGCCAAAATAAATTAGCCCCATCTTGATTGTTCTGTTTTTTTTTCTTACAATACTAGTACTAGATAATTTTTATTTTTTAACATCACTAAAATTCGAGGGGGAACTCACATGAAGTTATGGAAAATTGCAGGATTCGTAGCACTTGTCATCGGAGCCAATGGTTTTGCAAAAGAAAAAAAAGCACCCACTAAAAAAGGAAAATCTACCAAGCAAGAACAAAAAGTAGATGCTAAGAAAAAATCTTTATTTGACCGTCTGGGAGGCAAAGGTGCTATTGAAGCTGTTGTGGGTGAATTTTTAGGAAATGTTACTTCGGATCAAAGAATTTCTGGCTACTTCAAAACAACAGACGCCGCAGGATTGAAAGCAAAATTAGTTGATCAAATTTGTCAAGCCACAGGCGGACCCTGTAAATATTCAGGCATGGATATGAAATCCGCTCATGCAGCAGCAAATTTAAAAAGAGCTTCTAGTGGGGCACACGATAAAGTTGGTGATGCTGAGTTTACTGCACTTGTTGAAGATTTAGTTAAAGCTTTAGACAAGTTTAAAGTTCCTGCACAAGAGAAAAATGAACTAATCTCTGCTCTTGGAGGAATGAAAAACGATATCGTTTCGCCTAAATAAAAGATTATTTTTATTTTAAAAAAACACCTTCTAATCAGAGGTGTTTTTTTGTTTTAAAGCATAATTTGACATAAGACATTAAACGTTATACTATTAGTGTCATAAAGGAGAGTGACATGAAAAAAATTAACGCACTAGCCCTTCGCCATTCTTTAACAAAAATCATTGAAACTCTACAAAAAACAGGTGAGCCTATTTTACTGGAAAAGGGTCGGAAACCTGCGGCAGTTATTATTTCTTTAGATGATTTTAGAATGCGGTTTATCGAAAAAGATGCCGATGATAAACGTATTGCCATTAAAGAAAAAATTTTAAATATGAGAAAAAAATCACATAATCATGAAAGTGCTGAATCCATTTTACGAGAAATGAGAGCAGGATAATCTATATTTATGTTGGTTATTGATACTTCTGTCGCAATCAAATGGTTTTTTGAAGATGAAAATGATTCTTCTCATGCACTACGTGTACTTGAAAAATTAACACGAGATCCAGATTCTTTTTTTATACCCGATTTGTTTTTTTTTGAATTTTCTGCGGTCCTTGCAAAAAAATCAAACCATGATACAAAATTTTGTATTCATGCATTAGAAAATATATACCAACTTGGATTACAGACCATTCCATCAGGCAAAGAATTATTTGAAATGGCTATTCAATATAGTAGCGAATATAAACTGACTGTTTATGATTGTATTTATATTGCTACCGCAAAATTTTTAGATGCGAAATGGCTTACCGCTGATTTAAAAGCCCTAAAAAATATCCCCAAAAGTTTAGGGTTATCATTACAAAATTTTTAATCTTCCGTTTCAAAAAAAGTTTTCACACTCAATCGAATAACTGGCCCAAACTTTGATTGATAGAGTTGATGCTCTTTAGTCAAATTCCAAATATCAAAATGCTGACGAATCACCCCCATATCTAATCGCAGATAAATGGGGGCAAACATAATTGTTTGCATCGACAATAAAACTTTATCTCGTCTTGTTAAAAGCCATCCCGAATTATTTTTTTCGGCAAACGGATAATCTCGACCTTCAAAATATCCACCCACTTGAATCAATTTTTCTTGATCCTCTGTCTGATAGCCAAACTCTAGTGTTGTGGGAATTTTAATATTTAAAAAATAATTATCTGTAAGCTTTTGTCGTCTCTCAAAGATAGGAATGTAAGAATACCCCATCGGATATTTTCTTAAACGAACAAAAATGGAAAATAAATCCCCACTCCAAATTTCATTTTTATTTTTTATAACATAACCCAAAGCAAGTTCATTCATGGGAATCGAATTTAATTTTTCTAAATAGGAATATCTTCCTAAAGAAATAACCCAGTTTTCATTCTCGTCGTATTGCATGACCCAAAACATTCCTGCCCCTAAAAACGAAGACCGATCAGGTATAAGTGGTGGATTTTTCTTTCTTTGAATATTTTCAAATTCGATAAATGGATAAAATGCTCCTAAAGATTTTTCGCTATAGACCGGAACATAAAGATCTCCATAAAAATGATGCGATTCCATTTTTTGATCACTCAATGAATTAGAAATATATTCATGCGAAATCCAAGGACCACTGATGACACCGGCGAAAACATAAGATTCACTGCCGAATATGAATGCCAATAGAATTTTAAAGACTAATTTCATGGATACCCCTAAAAATATTGTCAAAGGTGAATTTATTTCATATCGTGAAGGCTATGGATTGTCAAACCACACCCCATGATTATGAAGTTGTTGCGGATGCTTTGATTGCATCTGTTAAAAAACGTTGCCCAAAAGAAAATTGGCTTATCCAATCCAAAAAAAAAGAAAATATTTTTAAATTATCCGAAGAAGAATTAGAGACGTTACCTGGTAAAATAAAAATTTTTGCTGATTACCGAATTTATAATACTACACTCATGGCTCAAAAAGCTCTTGTGGGATGGGCATTGGGAAAATATCACGGCATAAAATGTGATGGGGAAATGCCGATTAAAAACATGCTCTCTTTGCAAGCTGAAGGTAAACGAGCTATCGGTATATCCGTAACTCATGATCACCACCATCACCAGGATCGTGGATTTATTCATCATGACTTATGTCATCTGGCCAAATTCTATTCACCTCACCATACATGGGAAAAGGATGAAAAAAATTCAGATTATCATTTGGGACAAGTGGGTTTTTTTAGATTTATAAAAATTATTTATCCTCTTATCTCTGAATATGTCGAAAACTCAAAAGAAGATGAAAATGATTTGCGATATGTTATTTCCGACATGAATGGTTACGTGGCTTTTTTATTTTTGGCTTTTTTACGAAGACTCGAAGCTCAGTTACGCACGATTTGAAAATATACTATTTATGAATTAATGGGTGACGCGATACGTCTGACAAATATTCCCATCACACCCAAACTTTACTTAGAAAATAGAAATCAATTTATTCGAGAAATGTCTCAACACTTAATAGACTTCGGACATCCTGTTAATTTCCCTCAAACACAGCAGATAGTATCTGTGGTGCTGTAAAAAGCATTCCACGCATATTTTGTTGATATTCATTCTTTGCTTTTTCAACTCCCTGCTCAATTTGCATTAATAGAAGTAAATGTTCTTTTCTCAATAAAACTAACACCTCTTTATTTTTCTCTTTTGAGTAAGCAGTAGTAAAAGACATTTCTATTTTGGTACGTCGTGTATTAGAATCAAATGTAATTCTAGTGGTAAAATTAGAAAAATCCTGAGCAAATTTCAGCTCACTAAATCTTTCGGGTAGTTTTTTAAAATCGAAGGAAACAAAATCATCTCCTATTTTAATCCCATCACGAATAGCTCTTTCTTCATTACCTCTAGCTCGATCAATAAAATTTTTATTAAGCGAAACCCAATTGCTTTTAAAACCAGAAAAATCAAATTCTTCCACAACGGATTTATAGTCTACGGTGGTACGAGAGTCTTTAGCAGGGTCATAAAAATAGAATAAGCCCAGCTCTCTAGTTAAACCATTTTCTTTTTCTTCAACACGCACCCTAAATTTTTGAGGTTTTGATTCGTCTAAAACAAGCGTGCTATCACTCTCCTCTCGCAATTGAAGATTGGTATTTCCTCGATCCGCCACAATTCTAAAACTATTAAGAGCGTCTTCCCCCGAATTTATTTCCATTGTTTCAATACCACGCCACATTTTTTGCGAACGAAAAGCTTCACAAGTTGATGCATAATTTTTATGAATCACGATGACTAAAAATAAGCCTGCTAGATAATTTTTTTTCATGTCAATTCCTTCCTATGTTAATTCCAACGGTAATAGCATGAAAAAACTTTAAAAGCGAAGTTTTTTTAATGACTAATTGCATTATACCCTCCTAATTAAATTTGTAAAAAAAAATTAAAAGTTTTACTATTGATCTTGATATGGAAGAAAAACATTCAGGTTCAACAGCTATCATTACACAAGAAAGAACTAAGGTTCAAAGACCGCCTCTTTATAAGGTTCTACTATTAAATGATGATTATACACCGATGGAATTTGTTGTGATGGTTTTAGAAAAATATTTTAATAAGTCACACGGAGAAGCTACGGAGTTAATGCTTGAAGTTCACCATCAAGGAAGAGCTATTTGTGGAATGTTTCCGTTAGAGATTGCAGAAACAAAGGTGACCCAAGTTTTACATAAATCCAAGGAACATGAATATCCTTTACAGTGCGTTTTGGAAAAAAATTGAGAGGGAAAGGAATATGTTAAATCATGACCTGGAAATTAGTTTAAATTTAGCCGTGAGTGAAGCAACTCGCTGGGGTCATGAATTTGTGACCGTGGAACATGTGCTTTATGCACTACTCCATAACCCTTCCGCCACCAAAGCTGTTACCGCTTGCCATGGATCTCTTGATTTAATTCGTAAAGATTTAGAAAGTTTTTTTACCGAAGAAATTACCAATCAGATACTAAAACCTGGAGAACTTCCACAACCATCCATTGGATTTCAAAGAATCATTCAGAGAGCGATCAATCATGCTCGCTCCGCAGGAAAAAATGAAATCAATGGCACCCATCTTTTAGTCTCTATTTTTTCTGAAAAAGATTCATTTGCTGTTTAGTTTCTTGAGAAACAAAATGTAACAAAATTCGATTTATTGAATTACATTTCTCATGGCATCCATAAAATTTCAGATGGTTCAGAAGACCAAGATTCTCGACAACTGCAATCACCTCATCCAGATAAAACTGGAGAACCAGAAGAAAAAGAACCAGAAGTTAATGCAAAATCACCTCTAGCTCTCTATGCAGTGGATCTTTGCACCAAAGCAAAAAATGGAGAAATTGATCCGCTCATTGGTCGTGAAAAAGAAATTGATCGCATGGTGCATATTCTATCGCGTCGCCGAAAAAATAATCCTCTCTTAGTTGGTGATGCCGGTGTAGGGAAAACAGCTCTTGCAGAAGGATTAGCTTATTTAATCATAGAAGATCAAGTGCCTGAGTCTTTAAAAAATGCGAAAGTCTTTTCGCTTGATATGGGTTCTTTAATTGCAGGGTCAAAATTTCGTGGGGATTTTGAAGAGCGATTAAAGGGGGTCATTTCTGAAATTAAAAGAATTCCTAAAACAATTTTATTTATCGACGAAATTCATACGGTGATCGGAGCGGGGGCTGTCAGCGGCGGGGCATTGGATGCATCCAATATTTTGAAACCCGCTTTATCTGCCGGAGAAATTCGCTGTATTGGTTCAACAACCTTTAAAGAGTATCGTGCTCACTTTGAACATGATCAAGCCTTGAATAGAAGATTTCAAAAAATTGATATCGACGAGCCATCTCATGATGACGCTCTTAAAATTCTTGAAGGCTTGAAAAAGAAGTATGAAAATTT